>CAYNZV010000026.1:0-11387 GCA_964401715.1 uncultured Gemmatimonadaceae bacterium
CGACGGGGAGCAATAAGTCGTATAACGTGATCAAGAAGATCGCTCGGTATCACAGCGTCAGCCAATTACTCCATGGCCAGGATCAGCGGGTGGTGAAAAACAGGCACTTCGCGATCGAAGTTACCGGGTTTATCAACAGTATCGCCAACAGCAAAAAAACCTATGTGGCAGGAGATAGGGAGTTGGGTCCTCTGTGCAAGATCGTGGACCATGCTGCCGTTACCTTGATCCGCTTGGAAGCACTAAAAACCAACTACAATTTTGCCGAGGAACACCCCAAGGAGTATTCGGCTGAGTCGGCCACCAAGTATTACGAGGAGGCGCTGCGGTCCATTACCGATGAGGTCAATGACGGCGATCTTCTGGGGCTTGCTCGGCAGAAGGCCGACAGGGATACGCGCTCGCTGTTCGAGCAGTTCCAAGCACAGAATTTCGTCGAGCAGCTCATAAAAGCCTGCAGAAGCTACCTAGTTGGTCTGCAGTCGAAAAATCACACCAAAACTCTCGCAGATTTGAAAGAAGGTTTTGCGGCGAGCCCGCTGAAGTTCGAAAATCTGGAACTCCCTCTAACCCCACCGGGGCAGATCCCAGCCGAAATGCTCATGTCCACGGGATACGGAGATGTCTTCGACGCCGCCTACAAATATCTCGCGAGCCAGTCGTGGGCGGTGTTGTCGTTGATACATAAGCCCGATGAGGTAATGGCGGATCTCAAAACGATGATGCGCGAGTTGCTGGTAGGTAGTCTGGAGTTTGAGGGCGAGAACCGCAGGCATCAGGAGAAACCAAGTTTCGCCATGTCGGTAGTCAGCCTGGAGAAGGTGTTGGAAAACCCGAATTTGCGCGACTTCTATGTGAGAGTGAGAGATGACGGCCAACTGTTCACCATCGAGGGATTCGAGGATGGCAGCTTCGTCGATCTCTTCGAACTGCGAGAATACAAACCGAGTCGCATTTACGTGGCCGCCAAAGAAAAAATAGACACCGAGAGAACTGCGGAGTTGCAAACGGGAAGGAAGTATCTTTGCACTGTGGGACGTACCAATAAACTGTTCTGCGAATCCTCAAGCGAACTGATAAACGGCTGTATACGCGCCGATGGGGGCGGAGCAAAGGTTTTCCCAGTCTTCAAGTAATCGTTGAGATTCAGCGACTGGCGGTGGAACGCGGGTTTGTGGTTTGCCCGTTCCCCGCCTTCGCGCCAGCAATCGGGAACACCGGTTGCTGGCCTTGGACTATCTGCATCAACGCTTCGTGGGCGCTGATCAGAGGTTCGCCATTGCGGGCCACGCGGCGGGTGTACGTTCCGTCGGTGTTCAGCTTTCTACATTTCAATCGGTCGCTGAGGCATAGTTCGACGAGTTCTCTAAAAGCTCGCCGTTTCAGATCCTCATCCTCGACCGGAAAAACCACCTCGACGCGGCCGCGAAGGTTGCGGTTCATCCAGTCAGCGCTACCCATCCAGATCTCCATGTCACCTCCATTCACGAAATAGAAGAGTCGACTGTGCTCGAGGAAACGACCAATGATGCTGTAGACCCTTATGTTTTCGCTTATGCCCGGCAAGCCGGGACGCAAACAACAGATGCCCCGGACGATGAGGTCGATTTGGACTCCTGCTTGAGACGCGCGGTAGAGATCCCGGATAATCTCCGGATCCATAAGGCCGTTCATCTTGGCTATGATAGCGGCCGGTTTTCCAGCGTTGGAAAAATCGATTTCTCTTTGTATACGGTCGCGCGTTCCGCGTAGCAGATTGGAAGGAGCAACCATGAGATTTTTGAACGAAGCATTTGGAGAATGAGTGGTGAGAAGGTTGAATACATCCGCCACTTCCTCGGTTACGTCCAGACGCGCGGTGATCAAGCCAAGATCGGTGTAGAATCGGGCGGTTGTGTGGTTGTAGTTGCCAGTGCCCATGTGTACGTAGCGACGAAGACGATCGAAGTCTCGTCGAACCAACATCGAAAGTTTGCAGTGGGTCTTAAGTCCCATGACCCCGTAAATCACGTGCACTCCAGAGTCTTCCAAGCGTTTTGCCCATTCAATATTTGCTGCCTCATCACCACGCGCTTTGAGCTCAACCAAAATGGTGACCTCTTTGCCTTTCCCCGCTGCATCGATGAGTGCCTGGGCAACTTGAGAATCGTCTCCAGTTCGGTACAGCGTCTGCTTTATGGCCAATACTTTCGGGTCTTTAGCAGCCATCTTTATGAAATCGATGACCGTATCAAACGATTCGTACGGATGGTGTAAAAGAATATCTTTGTGGCGCAATGAATCGAAGAACGGATCTGGATCGCGCGGTAGATCGCGAACCAATGGCGCAAAGGGTTTGTATTTGAGATCGGAGCGCGGCACTTCGTCGTACAGGTTCATGACACGGTTGAGATTTACGGGGCCATTCGCCCGATAAATCTGATCGTCGTCGAGGTGAAGCTGGCGTTGCAGAAGGCTGACTAGTCTATTGGGGGCATCGGAAGCAATCTCCAGACGTACGCTATCCCCCTTGAGCTGATTCTTCAGTTGTTCTGCGATCTCCTCCATGAGATTGTCAGCTTCTTCTTCGTTGACGTAGAGTTCGCTGTTGCGTGTGACTCGGAAAGCCGCTGAAGCCAATACGCGATGGCCGCTGAACAGTTCCTTGATGAGCGTATCCATAATGTCGGCCAGCGTGACGAAGTTGACGCCGTTACCGTCATCTGGCAATCTCAGGATCCGCGGCAGAACCCTCGGTACTGTGACGACGCCGAGCATGTCCTGACCGTCCGATTGCAGCAACGCCCCAATACATAATGCTTTGTTGATAACATGGGGAAAGGGGTGTGCTGGATCGACGGCGATCGGAGTCAAGATCGGTTCGAGTTCTTCCCGCCAGTAGTGGGTGATGAACTCTAGATGTTTCTCTTTTAGAGTTCGTTCTTCCAGAAGGTGGATATTTTCCGAGGCTAGAGCGGGAAGCAGTTCCGCGTTCCAACATTCGTACTGATCCTCAACTTGTTTATGTGCCTTCTCTGCGATCTGTTCCAACAGATTTTCCGGAGAAATCTTGTCAGGGTCAGAAGTGATCGAACCCCCTTGTCTCAACTGCAAGAGCCCGGCTACTCGAACCTCGAAAAACTCGTCCAAGTTGTTGGCGACGATAGCGAGAAACTTCACCCTTTCCAACAAGGGATTGTTGGGGTCTCGAGCTTCTTCGAGCACCCTGGCGTTGAAATCGATCCAGGACAGCTCACGATTGATGAAGTACGAGGGGCTCGTAAAATCTTCGGACATGCTATCTCGGTTTTATAGTTGAGCGATAGAGGCTTAATTGTATCTATATGAGAGCAAATGTCAACGATTCCGATTCGTGGACTGTCTCACGAATCGTTGCGTATATTTACCTAACATAATGATGCCGCTATCGACTAATACACCTGTGTTTAAAAGTGCTGCTGACGCAAAGATAGACGTTGCTCGTCATACTAGGGCCAGAATCGCACATATCGTACCCACCGACAAAATTGCCTACACATTGCTCCGGGGACAACTGAGCAGACTCCAAGAAGCTGATTTTCAGGTTACGGTAGTCTGCGGCGATGTGGGATATGGGGACGAATTGCGTGCATGTGGTTTCGATGTACTTCACATCCCATTTGCTCGGGAGATCGAACCTTTAGTCGACTTTCGTTGTGCTGCGGCGCTCTTTGCGACCTTGCGCAGACACCGCTTTGACATCGTGCATTCCCACAATCCCAAAGGTGGCCTGTTGGGGCCGGTCATTGCGAGATTGGCGCAGGTGCCTCTGGTCGTCCACACGGTGCATGGTTTTCTGTTCAACGAAAATAGCCGAGGTTTGCACGGCTTGCTGGCACACTGCGCCGAGCGTTGGACGGCGGCGTGGTCTGAACAGCTTCTCTTTCAAAGTGCAGAGGACTATGAATATGCGCGCGCGAAGAATTACAAAGGGATGTACGCGCTGCACCTAGTGGGAAACGGTATTGATCCCCACTTGTTCGATCCTCTAGGTCAGCGGGAACCCGGACGTCTGATGAGGGAGCGGCTGGCGATATCGGCCGACCACACGGTGATAGGCACCGTCGGTCGATTCGTAGAGGAAAAGGGATTTCTCGAATTCTTCGAGATGGCTGCATGTATCGCCAGCGAGCTAGATGGCGTGAGATTCCTTGTCGCCGGCAGCGTCGAGCATGACCAGTCGGATGCGATCGATCTTCGCGCGTTGGCAAGCAAACATGGAATTTTGGACAGGTGCAAAATTCTCGAGCCGCAGATCGTTACACCGGCCGTTTACGCCAGCATGGATATCTTTGTGCTCGCTTCCTACCGGGAAGGCATTTCGCGGTCTCTGTTAGAAGCGGGGGCCATGTCGCTGCCATTGATTGCCAGTGATATTCGCGGTTGTCGGGAATTTGTGGAAGAAGGTGCCAACGGCATGCTGTTTCCACTCAAGAAGGCAGATGATCTGGTGGTCGCCGTACGCAGGCTGGTTGCTGACCGGGACATGCGCCAACGAATGGGCGCCGCGGCTCGGCAAAGGGTTGTGGAGAGCTACACGGAGCAGCTAGCCAGCGACCGAGTTGCAAAGTGTTACGAGAAGATGCTGGCAGCTATCGGTCGCTGAATGGTTGCTGTCAGCTTTGCGAAGGTTCGAACGTGATTAGCGTTTGGTTGGTTTCACACCCTGTTTGATGGCGCGTTCGAATGCCCGTATCTCCCTGCCGCCTTCAAGAACTCCGATCTCCAGATGGAAATCGCGAACGGCGCCAGGATTGATCTGTTCCAGTGTGCCGTGTTTACGGTTTGAAATGCGGCCGGCGACACTACAGTTTCCCGGCTCGATGCCCATGACATAGGTGCCGCGATGAAAATGCTGCCACTGACTAACGATCGGGATCTCGCGGCGGTTGAACTTCCAGTACAGTCCTAGTTCGAGGCGGTCGTTTATCAAAGCGACGTAGGCATTTCCCTGCCGGTCGGCGCGAGGCCGATGCACGAACACCTTGTCGGTTGCAGTCTTCTTCGGTGCGGTAATGTGCCGATATTCTTTTGAATCGACTTCCAAATCGGTTTCGTAATCGGTGCTCCTCCGGCTGTGAATAACCACTCTTGATCCCCCATCGAGGATGGGAAAGCCTGGGTTGGTGTGATAAACCACCATCAATGGTGATGGGTCAACGCTCAAGTTCTCAATGCGATCGTAAATGCGGAAACACTTTTCGCCAAGGACGGTGGATATTTCCCGCGTAATCTCCAAATTGGTACCGAAAACGACCGACTCGCGCGTCTTGCCACGTACCCGAACAACATAATCTTCATCCTCCCAAGCACAATCGGCCGTTACGTTTTTGGTGGCCAGGTAAGAAACTCTCCCGTGTAAAGGTAATTCCTCGTTTTCCACCTCTGGGTCGGTTTCTGGATGACCAACGAAGGTGAGTCCGCAGGTGCAGACGAGTCCACCGTAGAAGCCACGGAGCCAACCGGAGCCATGTGGTTCGTAGAAAGCGGGACCGACGTCTCCGGTGGAACTGCGAAAACAGAGCGACATACCTTTGTAATGTGCGGCCGCGACATCAAGCGCTCGCCCCGGCAACAGCGAAAACGACAGGCCTGAAGCGTTGAATACCTCCACAAGGTCGGCTCCCCGCTCGTTGCCTTCGACAAGTTCGGCGCGGCGGGCGCCGGCCAGTTGAGTCATGTCGCCGGTCAAGTCCGTGAGCTGTTGGCGAGTGTAGTTCTTTCCAAATAGCCGTGGCATCCTCAATTCTCCTGGTCTGGTTTTGTGGCAGGAATGGACAAGATAAAAACCGCTATGTGGTCTCACAAGCGGTTTTCAAAATGGACTAGGAACGTCGCTGCGAACCTAATCGCAAGTGTATGCGGCTATTTGTTTTCCTACGAGGTAACAGATGCAAGCATTGTTACTGTGTTTGAGGCTCGGTGAACCTCGTTGGGGGAGAAAAATAGTGGGAAAAACTCAAGAGATGGACAGGGCGTACAAAGTACTTGTTCAAAGTATGCAGTAGTGCACGCAGAATTTTATGTGGATTTGGTCGGGATCTGACTGTCCTTTGAAGCTGTCAATTTATGGAGTCGAGGCAATCTATCGGATCTCTCAAAACTCTTAGTTTTTGCGATATTTTTGAGGGTCAATCTTGACACACAGATTACCTTGATTTTAAACTTTGTTGAAATATCTCCAAATTTTTAAAGCATGCCAAGATGAAAAAACTGATTACTATCGGCGACCTCGATGTAGGAATGTTCGTCGATGCAGATGTCGTTACGGAGCGGACGAACGGAGACGAGCAGCAGTTCCTTGTTCCGCAAAACGCCGTTTGCACTGGATCGGGCACCAAGCGTGCGCGATTGACGGGCAAAATGGGTAAGAAGATCCAGGCGGCGGGTGGTGTGCTGGTGAAGTCGGACGCCTTTATCAATAGCCTCAAACAAATTGGTTACAAGTCGATCACCATCGACACCGACAAAGGAGGCGATGTCCCTGAAAGTGTAAAACCTCTCACCGATCCAAATCGCAGACCTCCTCCCCAAGGCCGTCTATGTCATTTCGACGAGGAGATCGAACGTGCCAAGGAGATCCGGGACGAAACCACCGAAACTTTGAAGACCGCTTTAGACGACGTAGCGTCGGGGAAAGATCTGGACAAGGACAAGATTGACGAGGCGGGGGAAGTTATCTCCGAAAGCATCGTGCGTAATGTGGACGCGATGGTCAGTCTCACTAGGATCAAGAAACACGATCCTTACACCGCGATGCATTGCATGAATGTTTGCACGTTGGTCGTTGCCATGGCGATGGCGGACGGGGTAGATGCGAGTATTCTTCCGTTGATCACAACTGCTACCTTGCTACACGACGTGGGCAAGACCCGGGTGCCTCTTGAAGTGTTGAATAAGCCGGGTCGCTTCGAGCCGGAGGAACTGGCGGAGATGCGCCGTCACGCTACTTACAGCGGCGATATCATGAAAGAAATGGGCGGGTTTACGGAAGAAGCGATCGCGATTGCAACGCAGCACCACGAAATGATGGACGGCACTGGCTATCCGTTGGCTATAAAAGGTGACGATATCCACCGCTACTCCCGGATGACGGCGGTTGCGGACGTTTACGATGCCTTGACTGCAAAACGCGTCTACAAGCCGGCGATGCCGATGTATAAAGCTTTGCTGCGTATTCACAAAAACAAAGGCACAGAGTTCGAGGAGCGTGCCGTCGATCTGTTTGTGCGCGCGTTGGGCTTATACCCGGTAGGCAGCCTAGTGGAACTGAACAACAAAGAACAGGCGGTTGTGTACGAACCCAATCCGACCGATTCTCGCAAGCCGACCTTAGGGCTTCTCACCATGGCCAATCAGAAATCTAGGGCTGCCCCGTACGTGGTCAACTTGGCAATGCGATCTGAGGCGGAAGGGCGCGAGATCGTTAAGGTTTTGGATCCGGAGAAGGTGGGTGTAGACATCGAGAACATCATGGAGGATGTGGCAGAGCGGGGTGAGCGCACGGAGCGGATGCGTCGCTGATCCGCAGCGTACGCCCGCATGCGAGAAATCCTTATAATTTCCGCTACCGAGTTTGAGCAAACAGAGCTTGCGCAGCGGCTAGAATCTCCCATAAACCAGGTGGTTGTTGGTAAGAGGTGGGTAACAGGGACTCGCGGCAATGCCAAAGTGCGCCTAGTGGCAGGTGGTTTGGGGGCGGTCAATACGGCCCATGCACTGAGTTGCGTGTTGCAGAGTCAGATTCCAGAGCTCGTGCTCCAAGTTGGCATCGGTGGGGCTTATCCTACGTCCGGTCTCGAGTTGGGTGCTTTGGCCGTTGCTACCATTGAGAACTACGGGGATCTTGGGGTGCGAACCCGGGAAGGGTGGCAATCTAGCGCGGCAATCGGTATTCCGTTGGTTCGAGGGTCGAACGATTTCTACAATCACTTCCCGTTGGATGACGCGTTGGTGTTGTGGGCGCAGGGTGTATTGGCGAAAGGTAATTCGAGCTTGCGGGTTGGACCGTTCGTTACTGTGCAGGAGTGTTCAGGAACCATTGAATTGGGACGGGAAAGGTGCGAGCGGTTTGCTGCCATATGCGAGAACATGGAAGGAGCGGCGGCTGCCCACATCTGTCGTCTATTCGAGGTCCCTTTCCTGGAAGTCCGAGGAATAAGCAACATGGTCGAAGATCGTCACCGGGATGCGTGGGACATACCTGGGGCGGCCGCAGCAGCGCAGGAAGCGGCTTGGGATATGATCGGAAAGTTCCAAGCTTAAGTAGGCAAGTCCATGCTGAGCTTGGGTTTTACCTCCTCACCAAACGACACTCATATTTTTTATGCTGCCGCCCATTCACTTATTGCAGGTGCTCCCGATTTCAATCCGGTAATTGACGACATCGACTCCCTCAACTGCCGCGCGTTGGAGGGAGAACTGGATGTTGTCAAGATATCGTTTCACGCATTCGGGTTCGTGCGTCAGGAGTACGGTCTGTTGCGTTCCGGCGGTGCTATGGGGCGTTCTTGTGGACCACTGCTCGTAGCTGGCAAGCCGGTAGAAGCCGGAGCTTTGCACGGCGGCGATATTGCGATCCCAGGCAAGTTCACCAGCGCAGCGCTAATGGTGCAGCTCTTTGATCCGGCTCTGAAGAATCTTCGCGTGCTACCCTATCAGCAGATAATGCCGGCGGTACAACGAGGAGACGTGGCGGCGGGGGTAATTATTCACGAGAGCCGCTTCACGTACCCAGATTACGGTTTGCACTTGGTCGTCGATCTAGGAAATTGGTGGGAGGATACCACCGGTTGCCCTATACCACTTGCGGGTATTGCTGTGCGCTGCCGACTCTCGAGAGATTTGCTCGAACGCGTAGAAGCAGCGGTGCGATCGAGCGTAGAACATGCCAAAGGAGATCGATCTGCGTCCAGTGATTACGTTCGTCAACAGGCGCCCGATATGACCCGGAACCTGATCGATGCGCAAATCGGGTTGTACGTCAACGATTATACGGTCGATTACGGCGTCGACGGTGAAAGGGCGATTCGGGAAATGTTGAGGCGATCCGAAGAGGCAGGCGTGGTGCCGACATCAGAGGAACCGCTTTTCGCCTTGGATTAGAAGGAGTCAAACCATGAAGCTCGTCCAATTTCAAGACGTCGAAGATCGCAATCATGTCGGATGGGTTGAAGGTTCCTCGGTGATCGACCTCACTGCAGGTGAAGCAAATCCGGATTCGGTTTGGAGTCTGTATTACGAAAATGGTGGCGATGTCGATGGTCTGGTTTCCGTGGTTCGACGTCTTGCAAGTCAATCCGAACTACCTCGTTTGGACTTGAGCCAGATCTTGGCTGCGGGGGAGGGGCGTCCGCGTCTGATCAAACCCGTTAGCGGTCCGACCGTCAATCCGCACGGTCTGCAGGTCTGGCTTGCCGGGGTGACCCATGAAGACAGTGCCAAGCTTCGCGAGATCGAAGCCAGACAGGCGACCGGTGATCCGGTCAACGTATACGACCTGAAGTACCGGGAATGCGCCGCCGGCGGCAGGCCTGAGCTGTTCCCAAAGGGTGATCCGGATTCGGTGGTGGGTCACGGAGAGGGCCTTGTGCGGCCCGCAGATACAAAACGCCTAGTCCCTGAGACGGAACTTGTCAGCTTGTATGGACTCAATCGCTATGGCCAAGTAGAGCGGCTCGGTTACACAGGGGGCAACGACTTGACCGACAACGGAATTGAGGCGACCAATCCCTTGAATCTGCCACAGGCAAAGAACTGGTCCGGTGGCTGCGCCAGTATTGGGCCAGTGTTGGTGACCGCTGACGAGTTCGACGATCACGATGTGACCGTCTCCTGCGAAATCGAGCGAAAAGGCGAGCGGGTTGGATTCAAGGAAGGCAAGACAGGCCGCGAAAGTCTCAATATGCCCGAAAAGTTGTTCCACATGGAGCGGACGCTGTTTTCGCGTATTCCTATGAAACCGGGGAGCCTGTTAGTGCTGTACTGGGGGACGCCGATCGTTTTCTCAGATACCGATCTGGCGGATGGATTGCAGGTGGGCGATCAGCTCCGTCTCCATTTCTCGGGAGGGATCGGTGAGCTGCGCAATCATATCTTACCGCCTGGTCCCACCGATCAGCTGGAATTGCTCCGAGCCAGAGCATAGCCGACCCTGTTCACAGATCCTGAATCGGCAAGTCCTGCTCAGCTCCGGAACCAAGCTCCTTGATCCGCACTTTTCCCGAAGACCATTCTTCTGGGGCAATTAAAACCAGTCGTTCCGCGCCGTTCTGATTGGCGTGCCGAAACGCCCACTTCACCTTTTTCTCTTCGAGGACCAGATCCACGGCGCGCCCTTTCCGGCGGAGCTGTTGTGCAATTTCCATCGCTGCAGCCCGCAAGGTGGGATCGAAAGCAAACACAACGTCGTCGACCTCAGCTTGGAGCTGGGGCAACAACGACCTGTCCTTGAGCAACTCAATCACTACCGCGTCGCCGAAACCTAGACCACATGCTGGAAGGTCTGAGCCGCCAAAAGTTGACAACAAGCAGTCGTAGCGACCTCCTCCGCAAATTGCCCGGAGTGTCGCATTTCGATCGAATGCCTCGAAAACAACACCGGTATAATAGGCCAAGCCTCGAACTAATCCGGCGTCAAAACTTAGCCATCCCTCCAATCCGTAGTTTTTGGCTAGCTCGAAGAGCTGCCGCAGCTCCACTACTCCCTTGTGTTCATCTCCTACGACGGCCGCCACTGCTTCGAGGGAGTCGACGGCGAGAACGTCGAGTATCAAGCGGATTTGTTCCTGCCCCAAACCGACTTCAACCATATCGCGCTCTACTGACTCGTGCGACACTTTGTCCAACTTGTCAATCAGGATGCACACCTGAGCGAATTTTTCGGTTTCGATCTTGGCGCCGGCGAGAACCGTTTCCAGGATCTTGCGATTGGAAACCTTGATTCCCACTTCCTCCGGGCCAAGACCCACGCGTGAGAAAAAGCTCGCTATGGCTGCAACCAGTTCGGCTTCCGCTTCGACCCCAGCGACGCCGAAGATGTCTAGATTCCATTGGAAGTGCTCACGCCGACGACCTCTCGTCATGCGTTCGTAGCGCCAACACTGGGGGATGCTGAACCATTTGATCGGCAGTGCCAAGGACGAGCCTTTCTGCAATACGAGCCGGGCGAGGGAAGGGGTCATCTCCGGACGCAAAGCCAAGCTGCGTCCGCTCTTGTCTTGGAAGCGATAGAGTTGTTGGACAATCTCCTCTCCGGCCTTTCGAGTGAAGAGCTCCTCGGATTCAACGACAGGAGCGTCGTACTCTTCAAAAGAGAAGAGACGCGATACTTCGCGAAAATGGCCAAAAAGCCAAGTTCGGAGGCGCAT
>CAYNZV010000026.1:11487-27271 GCA_964401715.1 uncultured Gemmatimonadaceae bacterium
CAACAGAAGGTCGACCAGTAGGACCGGCCCAAGATATGACCAACCATAAAGGCCGAGCGTCCAAGGTAGCAATACTACCACCGCAAGTACGGCAAAGACCACAATCGACAACCGCCCCGCGGAACGTTCGCCCCACCTGATTGGAAGGGTATGTGCGCCTTGCTGCCAATCTCCCTCTAGGTCTTCGATATCCTTGATGATCTCCCTTCCGAGATGGAATAGAAAAGCTAAACAGGCCGGGATCCAAGCTCTGCCCACGCCTCCCCCTGCCAATGCCCCAAAAGGAAACGCGGAAGCTGCCAGCGATGCTATCAATAGGTTTCCCCAAAGTGGTGTCGGTTTCAGCCACCGGCTGTAGATAAACAGGGATCCGGCCACGATACTTGCATAAAACCCCAAGAATGGACTGAGCCACCAGGCTAGTGCCAAACCTACGAGCAGTAGAAATTGGGACCCCAAGGCCGCGGTCTTCGTTGAAATCTGACCTGATGGCAACGGTCTGTCGGGACGATTCCGGCGATCGATTTCCACATCGACGAAATCGTTGAAGCCGTAACCGGCGGCGGCTATCAGGAATGCAGCGGCGGCGGCAAGGAGGATAGGGCCATCTGGAGGAAACACCCCGATTGTGACCCCACCAACACCCACCGAAAGCGCAGTGATGAGGCAATTCAGCAGGCGAAACAACCGGGCAAGAGCCAGTAGATCGACGATCAACTTAAGTCCTCGAAGTGGGGCCAAACATTATAGACAAGGTGGATCAGGGCGGCAAAATGGAGGATTCCAGATAAGTGGGCGGTTTTATTGCTAAATACCAAGAAAAATAAGCGCTTTTTGAGTTTTTTCTTGACATGGCTTTGGACGCGTCCTATTTTCGCTAACCATTTATTTCCCAAGGACTAATGCCGCTATTTGCCCCCTGTTTGGTCGGCGGCACTGGCGCATGGACTCCGAGGTCATGGGTGTGCGCGTGGCTACCATCACTAAGAAAGATTTGGCGCTCTTGGTCAGTCGCAGTACTGGCTGCAAGAAGAACCTTGCCGCCAAGATGGTCGACAGCTTGTTTGTGGCCATGCGTGACAGCCTGATCCAGGGAAATCGGATTGAGATCCGTGGATTCGGGGTGTTTCAAGTAAAGGACACCCGCCCGAAGCCAGCCGCCCGGAACCCGCGTACCGGTGAGATCATCTATGTTCCCGCCCGTCGAAAGACCCATTTCAAGCCGGGTCGACTGTTGAAGGAAGCGCTTCACAAGAACCTTGATAGTGCTCCGGCTCTGGAGTTGCCTATTGAGGAAGAGTCGTCCCAAAGCGGCTCTCCGTCTCTGTAGGATATATCCTTTCGATAGGACGCCGAGTAAGGCTCTACCGACCATCTCCAGGACTGGTAATTTGCAGTGGGCAATATCCTGTGTTGTTTCCATTGCTTTTATAACTCAATTAATTTCAATCAATTGGGCTTCTGCGGAAGAAACTTTGATCGGCTTGCGATGGAGCCGGATCCAGGAGCTGGAGAATCTGGTGTCGGCAGGCGCCCGAATGCGCTATGTGACCTCAAAGATAGCTATTTTCAACCTGGATGACGTTCTCGAAACGATAGAGACTACGGCGTTGGTCTTTGCTGATACCGCTGAATCGGGGGAAAGCTACTATCTGGTTGAGCATCTCCACAATTCCCCGGCCCAAGTGGTTTATCGCGACTCAGTCGGCTGGGCACTGATCCGCATCGAAACCGAGCGTTTCAGAGAGATTCTCGAATTTCAGGAGTTTCTTTGGCCCTTACCGGAGGTGTATAGCCTTAGAGGTTGGCAACAGCTCGTGTCCCGCAAGAAAGCCGCTGAGGCTCCGGAAAGTCTGGTAGTTGAGCTGTTGAACAGGGTTGATTCCGAAGTATTGCGCGAGCACGTGTTGAAACTTGCCCTGCTACAGCCGGACCAGGGAAGTGATACGTCGAACCTGCGGTCGCGGTATGCATTTCGATCTGAACTGCAGCAGTCGACCGGATACATTCGCGATCGCATGGAAGAATACCTGGGTCCAGATCGAGTCCAAACACAGGTGTTCGAGGTCGACGGCACGGAGATGATGAACGTGATCGGTGAACTGAGGGGATCCGATTCTTCAGCGGGGTACTATGTTTTATGTGCCCACTACGATGCTGTCGGCTCCCGCTCTGCTGGTTGGGTCTGGCAGACCGATCCGGCACCCGGAGCAGACGACAATGCCACTGGAGTGGCTTTGGTGCTGGAAAGCGCCCGGGTTTTGGCCGAAGTCAAGCTGCCGTGGTCAGTCCGTTTTATCGCTTTTTCCGGGGAAGAAATTGGACTTTGGGGGAGCCGAGCATTCGCAGAGCGAGCCAAAGAACGCGACGAGCAGATACTGGGCGTGCTGAACTTCGATATGGTGGGCTACAACGATTTAAGCCACCGATTGCAGCTGGTGGCAAACCCAGCCTCCCGTTGGCTGGCGCAGCTTCTCATGGAAACGGACGAGCGGTTCAAGATCGGTCTAGAGATCGAGTTACTCGAGGAGGCGAACGCCCGACTCAGCGATCACGCCCCATTCTGGGCACGGGGATTCGACGCCATCCTTGGGATCGAGAACTACTTGCCCATTGATTCGACTTCCGCGGCCGTGCGTCGCGGCTTGTACCGCGTCAACAGGCAATACCACACGGTAGCAGACGTACCAGACAGCATCAACTGGGATCTGGTCAGGCGCAGCAGCGGACTGGCGGTAGCGTTCATAGGTCAGTTTGCGCAGTCGAAAGGGCTGCCCAATCTTGCGGTATTTCCGGGTGACCTCTGGACAACCAACGACGACACCTTGCGGCTTCGCGTAAGCAACACAGGCCTCGCGTCGGCTAACGGTGACATTCGAGTGGCTCTGCAGCGTTGCGCGCTTGATACTAACAATTGCGAAACTATCTACGAAACCTCGGTCCGGTTGAACCTCGATGCAGGGGATGCCCGCGATCTGGCGGTGCCATGGGATCGCTTCGGCCAATCCGTATTTCGGTTGGAAGTCGATGTGGACGATATCGTCGAGGAGGTCTCTGAAGACGACAATCAAGCCGTGCAACTGTTGCGTCGCGTGCCGGTTGTTGAGTCGCGCGTCTTCCCCAATCCGTTCGAAGTGGGTAAACGCGGTTTTGTTTCTTTCGCAGGGATACCGCTGCGTTCAACGGTGAAGATTTTTTCCGTCGACGGGGCCAGCATATGGACCGGACGCGAGGAATGGCAAGGCGCGCTCAGCCGGGAAGTGCGTTGGAGTGGGCAGAATGACGCCGGCTTTGCCGTGAGCGGCGGCACCTACATATACACGATTACGGGTGTCGACGGCATGATACTTCAGAAGGGCAAATTGACCGTGGTGCGCTAGTTGATTGGCACATCCGTAAGCAACTCGGCTAATCGTTGGCGCCAATCGGGAGGATAGCGCAACTCCCCGTGGAAGCGAAATCCCTCAACTGCGGATCGCAGTTGGGCGCGCCGCTTTGCGACTTCTGGTTCGCTGGCCTTGAGATGCCGGCGCAATTCGGCAAGACGCTCCAGATACTCGACGAACTCGGCATCGAAGAGTGGTTCCAGATCTTGGCGCAGACGTCGCGCTAGGGCAGGGCTTGCGTTGCTCGTGCTGATACTCAACCGCAAATGACCGGGATCGACCAAGGCAGCCATGCCCAAGTCAGATAGCTGTGGTTGATCGTAGGTGTTGAGGAGGATTTTTCGCTGGCGCGTGAGTTCGAAGATCTCTTCCGCCAAGGATGGGTCGTGGTCAACGGTGTTGAGAACCAAGAAGACGCCCTCAAGATCGTCGGCACAAAATTCGCGAGAGCGGTAATCAATTCTGTTTTCCGTCACCCGCAACTTCAACTGAGAATCGATCGCCGGGCTTACCAATCGCAAACGGCCCCCCGCGCGCAGCAGTCTATCCGTCTTTTCGACTGCCTCTGATCCACCTCCGACGACTAGGCATACTTTGTCGAAGACATCCAATCCCACCTGGAAATACGGATTTGGTAGTTTGGTTTTCACTGAGTTTTCAACGGGTCCCGCGCAGGACGTCATAGCTGCCTTCCTCGGATGCTCCGTGGTCCACCGGAAGCCCAAGCTCGGACCAACCGGCTTCTATGACCTCACCGATTTCGTTCCTTGTGCCTCCGAAACCACCGTCCATGTGGGTGACGTTGGTAAAACCTGCTGCAACCAGTCCTTCGGCAGCACGCAGCGATCTTGCTCCAGATTGACAACCAACGATGACGCGATCGTCCTTCTTGAAGTTGCGGTCCATTACCGTGAGGAACTCGGCATTGGGAACCATGCCCATAGAGGAGCGGTGCATCAAGGGCACGTTCACTGCACCGGAGGGGTGACCGTTCTCGAATTCCTCCTGGGACCTGACGTCGACATAGTTGTACCCTTCGCTGTCATCCAACAGCTCCTTGGCTTCCGCGGGTTTGACGTTTTTGTAGCTCATCGTGTAAATCTCCTGTCTGACAAAGTCTCCAAACTCATCCAAAAGTGACTCGGATGCTTGAAACGATTGTTGCCTGGATTTTAGAAGATCGAACCAGCATCGATAAGAGCAAAACAGATGGCCCCGGCGCTCAAGGAAATCCTTTTTGTAGGTGGCGCCGCATACTCGACAATTGTTGTCTGCAAGAGGGTCCGGCCTTGCTGCCGCCAGCGTTGCGTCGAGCATCCTGTTGAGAAAGAACGCACCCCGCCACCCAAGCAACACGATGATTCCAAAATTTAAGAGATCCCGACCGAGAAATGCGCCCAACCCGACCGCCAGCCAGAAAGACAGGCAGTGCTGACAACTGATAAGCTTGCTGAATATCGGGTAACGCTGGGCTAGGTTTAGCCGAAATCCCGACAGCAGCTCAGCTTGACGAATGAAACGGGTAATCGCGGCCGAGAGGAGAACCGCAGCGAGGATGGAACCGAGCTGCATCTGCACTTGACACTATCCATCACAATTTGGGATCTTTTTGCCGATTTTGTTCTCCAAACAAACCTTAATGTATTGTTTTGTAGGGGATAGACAACCTTCCGCGGCATCGTCCAAAGGCTGAATTCTTATGCGCTGGGCTGCTTTTCGACACCTCTTCGTCATCCTCTTCTTTACCTTTCTAACTGCCTGCGACAACGACTCATCATCCGACGAGAAAGATGCGGCAAGTGCCGACAGCACGGCTATCGACGTTGACACGGTAGTAATTGAAAATGTGGTGCCGGTCGAAACCAAACCAGCGGCTATAGGAGATATTTCCTCCTTTCTCTATTTCAATTCCACCATCGAAACCGAAGCGGCTGTCGAAGTCCACTCTCAATTGAGTGGTTATTTGGTCAAGTCCGTGCGAGTGGAGGAAGGGGATCGCGTCGAAGCCGGTGATATTCTGGTGATGATCGAGGACAAGGAACTTCAGGTTGCTCTGCAAGAGAGTGAGGTGGATCTACGACATCTGCAGGTAGGATACGATCGCACCGAAGAGATGTTCCGCCGTAGACTGATCAGCGATCAGGAGTATGAAGACAAGAGGTTCCAGTTGGAGCAGGGTAAGTTGCGTCGCCGCAAGGCACAGATGGAGTTAGATAACGCCGTGATTCGCGCTCCATTATCTGGCGTCATTACCGAGCGCAACGTTCAGATTGGGAGTCGCGTAGCTGCCGGCAACAAGCTATTCGACTTGATTAAACTCGACGACATGATAGCACGGGTGTTCGTGCCGGGACAATATATGACCACCATTAGTGAAAAACAGGAAGCGGTGATCACCTCCGAGTTTTTGAAGGACCTGTCGTTCGACGGTTTTGTGAAACGCATCAGCCCCGTTGTTGACCCGAAAAGCGGTACCGTAAAGGTTACAATTGGAATCGAGGATCGCTGGGATTACCTGCGACCTGGAATATTCGTAGATGTACGCGTCGTTACCGACACCCACGTGGACGCAGTTTTGGTGCCCAAAGAAGCCGTGGTTTACGATGGGGGCGAACGTTTCATTTTTGTGGTGGAAGACAGCACGGCGACCAAGGTCCAGCTTGATGCCGGTTTCGAAGATAGCAAGTTCGTAGAATCTTTGGAGCTGATCGAATCGGGAACCGACATAATCGTCGTTGGTCAAAACGGCCTGAAAGACAAAGCTAAGGTCAAGATTGTCAACGCTGAGAAAACGAAAGGCAAAACCGTTGGAGCCGACGGCTCCAACACTGACAAGAGTTAAGCGGGTTTCGCGAGCGACTGGAGTAATTCGCTGGCGATTCCCGAATCACGACCTGAGGCGACAAACCTTTCTCCAAAATATCCCTCGTCAGTACCACTATGGAAGAGCCTGCTAGTCCACGTTTCTCCATCACCACGCGTCGTCCCGTAGCCATCTTGATGGTGGTTATGGCGATTTGTGTTTTCGGTTGGGTTTCGTACCAGCGTCTCACGCTCAATCTGATGCCGGAGGTCAGCTACCCAACGTTGACCGTACGAACGGAGTTTCCCGGAACGGCGCCCGAAGAGGTAGAGACACTGGTGTCGCGACCACTGGAGCAAACTTTGGGCGTGGTGCGACATCTCGTAAGCATCAGCTCCATATCAAAAGCTGGCCAATCGGATGTTATTCTTGAGTTTGATTGGGATACGGCCATGGATGCTGCCTCCCAAAACATTCGTGAAAAGATCGACCGGGTTAACCTTCCCCGGGAAGTTGCCAAACCGTTGTTGCTGCGTTATGACCCGTCTCTGGACCCGTTCATGCGCATCGGCTTGTACGGTGACCATAGTCTCTATGATCTGCGTTTCTTGGCGGAGAATGAGATTAAGCGGGAATTAGAAGGCATCCCTGGTATTGCCGCAGTCAAGGTGAAGGGCGGTCTTGAAGAAGAGATTCATGTGGCGCTAAATGAACGGCAACTTGCCTTGATCGGTCTCGATATTGCCGAGGTAATTCGCCGACTGGAGCAGGGAAATGTCAATCTGCCCGGTGGCAGGTTGCGGGAGGGGCAGGTGGAATACCTGATCCGCACACTGAACGAATTCACCTCTATTGAGGACATCGCCAATCTAGTGGTGGCGCGTCAAAACGAAGTGGATATCCGGCTTAGAGATATAGCCACCATCTCGCGATCGTATCGCGATCGTGAAGTCATCACCCGCGTAAACGCAAGAGAGAGCGTGGAGTTGGAGTTGTTCAAAGAGGCCGATGCCAATCTCGTGGCCGTGTCGCAGCGCGTAAACAATTGCGTCTACGGACGTCCTGAACAACGGGCATACGTACGAAAATTGGTCGAGAAGAAGGAAAAGGGTAAGGCAGAGGTAGCAGATGAACAGGACGCGAGAAATGAAAAGGAGGAAGAAGAAACGGGATTAAAGGAGAAAAAGCGCGAAGCCGCTGTTCGGACCATGGAGCATTTGAAGCTGACCAACTTCATCGCTCACAAGCTGCCCGCCGGAATGGAGCTTGAAGTCCTTTCCGATCAGTCCGTTTTCATTGTCAACTCGATTACCGAAGTACAGAAGAGCGCTTTGATCGGGGGTTGCATGGCAGTCCTCGTATTGTTCCTCTTTCTGCGCAACGTGGTGCACACCCTCATTATTGGGATTACGATTCCGGTCTCTATCATCGCCACCTTTGCCCCGATGCACATCTTTGAAGTCTCGCTCAACATCATGTCATTGGGTGGTCTCGCACTAGGCATCGGCATGTTGGTGGACAACTCCATTGTTGTACTTGAAAGCATCTTCCGTTGCCGTGAAGAAGGGGACGACCTCTTTAAAGCTACTGTTCGAGGTACAAGTGAGGTCGGCAGCGCCGTCTTGGCGTCCACCTTGACCACCATAGCGGTCTTTTTTCCGATCGTATTCGTCGAAGGCATAGCTGGTCAAGTATTCGGCGATATGGCCTTGACTGTCGTGTTTTCGTTGGCGGCATCTCTAGCTGTGGCCCTGTTTTTTATTCCCATGCTTGCCTCGCGCCGTTTGCAGGACGGGGCCGCAGTTAATCAGGCAGGGCTACAGAAATCCGACTTCTTGAAGCTCAAGGCGATGAAGCGGGCTCGTGGCGTATTGGCCGATTCCGAATGTGTCCTGCCTACTAAGCTCGTACTAGTTGCCGCATCGATACCTTATCTCGTTTACGAGCTCGTTTGGCGCATACTACTGGCGTTGACTACGATCGTGGTTGCGGTATTGAAGGCCGCGGCGATTTTGTTTTTCGAAATGATCTGGTGCTTGATCAAACCAATTGAGAAAATCTGGATCAAACCGACGCAGACCTTGCAACGCACCATGATCGACTGGGCAGAATCGTCTCGTTTGTGGCGGATGGACTTCTTCGATCTTTTGTGGCCTGATGTTCTCACCTTCGGTGCTGCTGCCTCACTGTCGCGCTCGATGCAGTCATATTGTCGCTGGATACCCGCATCGAAGTTGGTTTGGACCATTGCGCGGGCTATTACTTTTCCAATCGTTTTCGCCTACCTCGTAGTGCGTTTTGTCTTTCAGCTGATTATGCGCTTGTTGGGCATTATTCTGCTAACTGCGATTCTCGTGGTGGCACTCTTGTTTGTAAATATCCTGTTCATTTTGGGATTGGTACTGCTCCCCATGGTCACGCCTATACTTGTGGTGTTCGAATTTGTGTTCGACAAAGTCCAAAGATCGTATCCCTCGATGCTGCGTTGGGCATTGAGGCGGAGAATAATCGTGGTTTCCATTGCCGCTGCTTGTTTTGCTGTCTGCTGGTTCAAGGTTGTGCCTCAGTTAGGACGAGAGTTGATTCCGCAGGTCCATCAGGGCGAATTCAACTTGGAAGTGGCTCTCCCGGTAGGTTCCCCTTTGAACAAGACTTCGGAGGTCTTGGGCAAGGTTGAGCGCGTGGTAATGGAGCAACCAGAGGTGTTGCGCGTGGCGACGACGGTCGGTGCGGATAAGACTGCTTCCACCAAAGCAGAGGAAGGAGAGCACTCGGGAAAACTGACATTGCGACTCAACGAAGGTTCGGATGCCGTGATGGAGCAGGCCCTCATTCAGCGCCTGCGCTCCTTGCTTCAAGACCTACCGGAAATGGACATGGAGGTTTCGCATCCCGCACTTTTTAGTTTCAAAACTCCCATTGAACTAGAGATCCGCGGTCACGATCTAAGCCTGCTGCGCCGTCTTAACCAGAAAGCGGTGGAGGTTTTATCCTCATTGCCAGGACTTGCAGATGTGAAGTCTTCTTTGAAACCGGGTAACCCCGAGCTGCAGATAAATTACAACCGGGAACGCCTTGCAGGTTATGGATTGAACATGCGCACGGTCGCCGAGTTAGTGCGCAACAAGGTTCAGGGAAAGGTAGCGACTGAGTTTCGCGAAGAAGATCGACAGGTGCGGATCTTGGTTCGGCTGCAGGAAGAGGACCGGGTTGGCATAGAGGAGTTGAACCGTCTGGTGGTGAACCCAGACGGCGACGTGCCGATCCCATTGGGTGCCATTGCCCACATAAGTGTGAGTGAAGGCCCGAACGAGATTCGCCGAATAGATCAACAACGAGCGGCACTAATCACGGCCAATATTCGCAATGTTGACTTGGGTACCGCTTCGCAGAACATTGTCGCCGCATTGCGCAGCAGCATGGAGTTCCCATTGGGTTTCTCTTATCTCATTAGCGGTCAGAACCGCGAAATGGAAACCTCTCTTGAAAGCCTCCTTTTCGCTTTGGCACTGGCCATATTCCTGGTATATATAGTAATGGCTAGCCAGTTTGAGTCGCTGATCCATCCGTTCGTCATAATGTTCACTGTCCCACTCGCGCTCGTGGGTGTTGTCGCGGTGCTCTTCTTAGCCAATGTTGCCTTGAGCATAGTCGTGTTCTTAGGATTGATAATGCTTGCCGGAATCGTTGTGAACAATGCAATTGTCCTTGTCGATTATATCAACACCCTCAAACAGTCTGGATTGGAGCACAGGGAGGCGATCGTACAGGCAGGGATAGTCCGCTTGCGACCTATCTTCATGACCACGCTCACCACCGTTCTCGCCTTGCTTCCCATGGCCTTGGGAATGGGCGAAGGAGCAGAGATACGAACTCCAATGGCACTCACTGTAATTGCCGGGCTCACCAGTGCTACCTTTTTGACGCTTATCGTCATTCCGACGGTCTACTCGCTGGTCGATCGTAGTTAGCTTTTCCGTGTCGCATAAACACCTCCTTCCGAGAATCTCCGTCGAACGCCCTGTTGCTGTGGGTATGCTATTGGTCGCCGCTCTCGTGGTGGGGTATATAGCCTACAGCCGCATTCCTCTGAATTTGATACCGGACGGGATAGAATCAGACCGCCTGTACATATGGGTGAGCTACCCGAATGCGACACCCATCGAGGTCGAGCGCAAGGTCACCCTTCCCATCGAGGAGTCCTTGGCAACGATTAGCCGCGTGAAGAAGATTAGCGCCAACAGTAACCGGGGTGGCGTTTCCATCAACGTCGAGTTTCTTCCAAACACCGAAATGGATCAGGTTTACGCCGAGGTGCAGGACAGGTTGGATCGCGTGCGCTCGGAGCTTCCGGATGCAGTGGAACAAGTTCGAGTACGTCAATGGGACGCCAACGATACTCCGATCATATGGATGGGAGTAACTTTCGAACGGGAAATAAACGACCCGGTTTTCTTGATAGAAAATTACGTCAGTCCTGTTCTGGAGCGGGTAGATGGTGTCGGCCAGGTCGAGATTTGGGGTGAGAGTAGCCCAGAGGTACTCATTGAGATCGACGAGGATCGGGTCAAAGGACACGGTATAGATCTCTATTCTGTGGTGAGCAGTCTGCGTAGCCAGAATTTCTCGCTCTCCGGAGGGCACGTTATAGAAGGCGGAGGTCGGCTCATGGTTCGATCAGCTGGTAGATTCAAGTCTGTCGAGCAGATACGCGAGACCATCGTCGATCCCGGAACCAACTTGAGCCTCGCCGACATCGCCACGATCGAGATAGGCCGGGTGCGGAGCTCTGTGACCAATCACGTCAACGGCGATCGCTCGTCGGGCATCGGAATATGGCGAACATCTGGTGCTAACCTGGTACGAGTCACCGATCAAGTTCACGAGAGCCTCAAGAAGGTCATGTTGCGGCCTGAGCTGCAAGGCATGAATGTGGAAGTGTTTTGGGATCAGGGTAAACACGTACGTGAGTCGGTGGATAATCTCAAGACTTCCGGACTATGGGGTGGATTGTTCGCCGCGTTGGTACTGCTCTTCTTTCTGCGTGCCTTGCGCATGACCATGATCATCACCTTGGCTATACCGCTCTCTATTCTGATCACAGTGACCGCCCTCTATTTCGTCGGCTGGTCTCTGAATCTAGCTACCATGATGGGTCTCATGCTTAGCCTCGGCCTGGTCGTAGACAACGCCATCGTGATCGTTGAGAACATCTACCGGAAACGCCAGTCTGGTGCTAGTGCCCGCGATGCCTCTGTCGAAGGGACGGGTGAGGTTGGACTTGCAGTGACTATGGCAACCTTGACGACGGCCGTCGTATTCCTGCCGCTCATGCTGATGAGTGGTAACGAGCGTTTCACGTTCTGGATGATTCGCATAGGTATGCCGGTGATCGTCGGTCTCATTGCGTCGCTGGTCATCGCCATGATTTTTATCCCGGCCGCCGCCCTGAGATTACCGGTTCATAGCAAGAAGAAAGAGTCTAGTTTTCTGGCTTGGTTACAGGAGTTGTATCTTCGCGGCCTAAAGTGGGTTCTCGCGCATCGCATCGACGCCCTCATCGTCATGATCATTGCGTTGGCAAGCATAAAGGTGCCTTTCGACGCGATGAAAAAAGCAGACGAAGGTCGCGGCAACAGCTGGCGCTTGCGGATGGAGATCGAGATGCCCAGCGGCCAAACCCAATCCCAGGCTGACGATTTTGTCGGCGCCGTCGAAGACACATTGATGAACCACATGTACGAATACCATGTGAAAACTGTGCGGTCACGGTACCGTACGGGGCATGCAAGTTTCGAGCTTATTTTCAAGCAAGAGGAATCCTTGGACTGGTATCGTGTAGCCCTCAACAATGTTGCGATCATACTCGGGTTCAAAGAAAAGAAGTTCCTAACCTATAAAGAAATCGTCGGAGATCTGAAGCAGCGGCTACGGCTAGAACCCGGTATGAGGTTGAGCATAGACCGTGAAGAAGGAGGGGAAGAGTCCTCTGTGAATCTGAACCTCTATGGCGAAGACACCGAAACTCTCGTTAGTCTTGCCTCGGAGGTCGAACGGCGCCTATTGGATGTGTCCGGACTCTTGTCCGTTGACACCGAAATAGATGAGGGTAGTCCCGAGGTTCAGATTCGCTTGAATCAGGACCAGATCCGCCAGCATGGACTCGATCCCCGCGCCATATCGGGCAGCATTGCCTACCGCATGCAAGGTACTATTGTTAGTACGTTTCAGGCAGGGGAAGAGGGGAGAGAAGTGAATATTCGCATGTGGGCTGAGGACGAAGATAGAGAGAATATCGAACAGCTCAAGAAGCTCACGTTCCTCACTCCCGCTGGGAGCGAAGTACCTCTGGAGGCTTTGGGAACTTTCTATGTGAGCCGTACTCTAAACAACATCCCGAGGGAAAATCGTCAGACCGTCCTGAAGGTGACGGCCATGACAGAGAAAGAGGACGCAGAATCGCTCTTCGAGCAGATGGACAACGCCATGGAAGGCTTCGAATTCCCTCGGGGATACCGTTGGGACAAGGGTGTCCGCTACATGCGTATGGAACAAACCGACCGCTCTCAGCAGTTCGCGGCCATCATGGCGGTGATATTCGTGTTCCTGTTGATGGGAGTACTCTTCGAGTCGTTCGTTCTGCCGCTTTCCGTGATTGTGGCGATCCCTTTCTCATTCCTGGGGGTATTCTGGACCCTTTATCTGACCGATACCAAGTATGAGTTTTTGGCGGTGATCGGCACCGTAATATTGATCGGCGTTGTGGTGAACAACGCCATCGTATTGATCGATCTGGCTAATCGTCTGCGTATAGAAGGGGCTTCACGCTTAGAGGCACTTGTTGCAGCTGGCAAACACAGGTTCCGACCAATTCTCATGACTACTGCCACTACTGTTTGCGGTTTGATCCCGATGGCGGTAGGAAATGCCAAGATGATTGGCATGCCCTACGCGCCATTGGGAAGAACCATGATCGGCGGGTTGTTGGCATCGACGATCCTGACTCTGGTTATCGTACCGCTGTGCTATACTCTCTTCGATGATCTTCGGATTATAGTACGACGCATTGCCAGTAGGGCCCACCAGAAAGAAGTATCGGTGGTGGCGAAAGAATTATAAGTCGCTGTTGTACCCTTTGCGTAGACCTTTACCTCTTCAGCTGCTACAAGCTGTGATACTCAGGCTCACAACTTGGAGATGATTGGGCCAGTTCCCAAATATAGGTCTTGCGCAGATAAATGCGTTCGAGTGAACGTGGCAATGGCATGGCTGTAGACGCAACGAATAGGACCGGAGCCCGCATATCCTTTCCCCACTGCGTGCCACCGACGAGCCAAGCTCACAGCAATACCTATAGAATGAGAGTCGATGAAATGACGAGGCCACCTTGATTGACGGCTATCATAAGGGAAAGTATATTGCAAATTCTATCACTTGAGGGGAGTTAACGATGGCCGAGGGGCAAGAGGACCTGCTGCAAAATCTTCAGGAAAAGAACCTGGAGATGGCTTTATTTAAAGAACGTAAGATTTTTCTTTGGTCGGATGTAAACGATGAATCGGCCAAGGCGGTTGTCACTAGGCTCCTTGCGTTGGACGCCGAGGATCCTGCCAGGGAGATCGTTCTCTATATCAACAGCCCGGGAGGTTCAGCATCGGACGGAATGGCGGTATACGACGCCATGCAGGCAATCGGTGCACCTGTTTCCACCATCTGCATGGGCATGGCTGCGAGCATGGGATCTGTGCTGCTGGCAGCCGGCGAGAAGAATCGCCGATTTGCTTGGCCCCATGCCCGCATTATGATCCATCAACCGCTGATTATGGGAACTGTGACCGGTACTTCCACTGACCTCGATATTCGCGCGAGAGAAATCGTTCGTTTGCGTGATGAGATAAACGAAATATACGCCGAACACACCGGCCAAAAGATCGACAAAATTGCGCAGGATACCGATCGCGATTTTTTCATGTCGGCTGACGAGGCCAAGGCCTACGGGCTGATTGATGACATTATTAACACCACTGTTCCGTCCCGGAATGGGAAATAATTCGCTTGTAATGAGCCGATAACCCGATCTGCGGGATGATGCGGCCCTTATTTTTGGCAATGGGA
Source organism: uncultured Gemmatimonadaceae bacterium (assembly GCA_964401715.1). Lineage (GTDB taxonomy): Bacteria > Latescibacterota > UBA2968 > UBA8231 > UBA8231 > CAYNZV01. The sequence goes on from CAYNZV010000026.1 coordinate 25,792, forward strand.
GCAGTAGAAGCTGCTGCGACCTGCTAGCACTCGGTTGCGAATCGGTTGGTCGCACACTATACAGCTCTCATCTGCCCTCCCGTAAACTGCCAGTTTCTGCTGAAATCGACCCCCGTGTCCTGATCCCATATAACTGTTGACGGTCGTTCCCCCCGCTTCTATCGCGGCGGCCAACACCTGTTTGATCTCTTCGACTAGGACAGCGATCCGTTTCCTACTCAGTCGTTTGCTTTGTACCGCGGGTCGGATTCCGGCTCGAAACAAAGCTTCACTGGCGTATATGTTACCAACGCCCACGACGATCTTGCTGTCCATGATCAAGTTCTTGACTGGACGTGTTCTTGTTCTGCAGTGGGAGTATAGATAATCCGCGTCGAATGCGGACTCAAGAGGTTCTACGCCCAAGTCGCTAAGGTATGGGCAGGTTGCCTTGTCTCCTTTCTTCAAGACGAGGAGCAGGCCGAAACGTCGAGGGTCGTTGAAAACCAGTGCAGGTCCGTGATCCAGATGAAACACGGCATGATCGTGGAGTTCGCCGCCTTCTCTGAATAACAGGTTGCCGCTCATTCCCAGGTGAATCAGCAGGGAGGAGCAGTCGTCGAGGTCGAGAAGAAGGTATTTCGCGCGCCGGCGGGCATCTACAAAGCGGCGACCAAGAAGCTCCGCAAGACGGTCTTCGGGCAGTGGTTGGCGGAGTGGCTTCCCCGAGATTTCTACAGCGTGAATCGTGCGACCCAGCAGGTGTAGAGACATGGCCGCTCGAACTGTCTCGACTTCGGGAAGTTCGGGCATGAGCGGGAAGTATATCCGACCATGTTGGTGTGGTCAAACACGGTGTTGTGACAGTATAAACTCTGATTTAGCTTAAAATTCCCGCCCGCTAATTCCAGGGACTAAGCAATGGATCTCACCAAACAACCGCCCCGAAGGCCGTCTAATACCGGCATGGCCGGATTGGTAGGTCTTGCCCGGATGGCCGACAAGGCGCGAGCTCATCGAGACGAAACGCTAGGCGATTACAAATACGGCGAAATTTCAGGGCTCGATCGAGATGTGCTGGAGTTCATCGGACTGGGCGCGAATGAGTTTGCCGAGTTTGCCGCCAGACTTGGAGACGATGGTCTTGAGAATAAGGTCAAGGAGCGGCTTCAGAGATCGACCCAAGAGATCGCGGTCTTCAACGATGAGAATTTGCGGCGCGTACCACAAGACGATCTACATAGGAAGTTGCTGGAGGAGCGGGTAGCCAAGTATGTGTCGGGAAGCACTGAGATAACCACCGTACTGCAATCGATGGAGCTAGACCGACTGGGGGACCTTCCGCGACAGAGATCTTACAGCGAGACCTCCTCGGACCCCGTATCTGCGCTCCGTTACTGGGGTCGTAACCCTCGCACGCATGTCGGACAAGGCTCGAGCGGCGATCGTTGGCAAGCTCGGGAATTACAAATACGGCAAGAGCTCCGGCCTCGATCGCAGG
>CAYNZV010000026.1:27371-34813 GCA_964401715.1 uncultured Gemmatimonadaceae bacterium
CGCATTTTCGACCTGCTGGATTACGATGACCAGACAAGCTTTGGCATTATCGACTTGAATCGACGACCACCTAGGAGCCCGTACGACAACAGAGTCGGTGGATTGACCGGGCTCGCCAGGATGATCGACAAGAGAAGGGCGCTGTGCACAGACACCCTAGGCAGTTACTGGTTTGGGGACAAATCGGGGAACGATCGCTCTGTTCTCGGCTTTCTGCATTTGACGGCCGAGGAGTTTTAGGCGGGTCTCGAAGAGAATGACACGGACGATGCGATTGTGGCTTGGTTGGGGTCGAGGTTGGAAAAGCCCCAGTACGTGATCGAACAATTCAATCGCGACGTTCAAAACCAAGGTCCAAGCAACCAAGTGCAATGGCAGTTTCTCAACAGCGTGGTGTCGAATCTCGATCCATCGCGAACCGACATCGAAAGTTTTGCTGCTCTCACCCTCTTGGACGATCAAATATACTTTGCCCGTCTGAGATCCCCGGTCTGAGGAGAACCGTCGATCGGGAGAGTTTTTTCCCTCTAAACGAGTCACACAATGGACAGTTCTAAATACCTCCAATCCCTTTTTGCCTGTACGGGTCGCAAGGCGGTGGTGACCGGAGCCTCCAGCGGACTCGGGCGAGAAATGGCTCGCGTCCTCGTGCAGGCTGGTGCCGACGTATTAGTGGTGGCACGCAGATCGGAGTTGCTCGAATCGTTGTCTTCGGAACTGGACGATTGCGAAGGCGCCACACTGACATGTAGAGCGGATCTCAGCCAACGCGCTGGAATCGATAAAGTGGCTGAAGCAGCAGAAAACCGACTTGGCGGCTGCGACATACTGGTTGCCAATGCAGGCATTGCCGATCGCGTACGTCTGGAGAAAATAGCGGAAGAGGAATTTGCGGAAGTCGTTCATTTGAACGTCACTTCCCAATGGCTGCTGTCAAAGACTCTATTTCCGTTTATCTCCAAGTCAAAGGCCGGGCGTATCATTAACATAGCTTCCGTGTACGGATTAGGCGCTTCCGTTTATGATGGGCTCGGCGCCTATGCGGTGAGCAAACACGCCCTTATCGGCTTGACCCGCACCCAGGCGGTGGAGTGGTCCCGATTCGGGATTACCTCAAATGCAATAGCACCCAGCTTTTTCGATACGGAGATGACCAAGTCGGCGCTAGCCGACGACAAGCTTAGTTCCATCATTAGTTCGTTTTCCCCCCAACACCGTTTTGGGAGCCCCCCAGAGATAGCCACAGCCTTACTGTTTCTCGCCTCAACAGGGAGCAGTTTTGTCAATGGTGCCATCGTGCCAGTTGACGGCGGCTGGACCGCTTGGTGAAGCAAATGGGTCGGCTCAGGTTCGTTCGGACCCCGTCGCTTGAGATTTGTCTGGCGCTGACTGTCTGGTTTGTCTGGTACATGATTGGCTGCATCGAGGTGGATTTGGCCGCTTCCCGACAGGTTTTGCTACTGCGTACGCTAAATCCTCGATGGCAGTTTCAGTGGCCCATTCTACCTTGGGTGTTGGGGCTGACTGGGGTGTTCTTGGCGCATTGTCGGATGGGAGTTGGCTCGGCGAAGGTGATCGAACGCCGCGTTTGGCAAATGACCGTCCTTTGTGCCGGGGTGGCAGCCTTGAAACTGTTATCTCTGTGGGATCTGCCGACACAGATCTTTCCCTTTATCGCTGCTCTTTGGTCCCCTCATGCCACCTGGACTTTAGCTTGCACGTGGTTGCTTTATCTCCACCTACCGACCAATGAATCGGAACGTTGCGACGGGGTTCGCACGTTGAATCGATTTCGTGCAGCCGGCATTGCTTTCGGCGTGGCATTGCTGATCTACGGAGCCTATACGGTCTACTTTTGCCAAGTCACTTTGTTGCACGGAGACGAAGGCCAATACCTGCGGGTAACCCAGAGTCTGCTCCGTGACGGCGACATGGATCTATCCAACAATTTAGATGATGACCACGTCGGCGAATTCCATGATGTGAGATTCGACGTTCACAAGGCTACCGGGTCGCCTCCCGGTAAGTTGTATTCGGTCCACCCGATAGGATTGTCGGTAGCGCTCGTGCCTTTCTATCACCTTGGCTTGAGCTTGTGGGAGAATCCTCGTCTGGCGTGCGCTCTGGCCATGGCCGTGGTGGCGGCAGGAACCGTGGGAGTTTGCCTTTTCTGGTTACTACGGTTGGGGATTTGCCCGTGGGCAGCTTGGCTGGCGACAGCCATTATGGCCGGATCTCCACCACTTTTTCTGTTCTGCAACCAGCTATTTCCGGATGTACCAGCACTTCTGATATCCCTGGTTGTTCTTGCTGCCACTGCAAGCTGGCAGATTCCGGGTGGTAGATTTGTGTATTGGGGTCGACTGGAACCATTGTGCATCGGTGTTTTGTCCGCCCTGCTCTTTGTTCTTCCGTTTCTGCACGCCCGGTTCACTCCGATCGCGTTGGCCGCTGGTTCGTTGCTGTTGCTACAGGCATGGTTCTCACCTCGGCGAGCGATCAATCTCGGTGTGCTGGGTATCGTCGGGCTTTTCGGATTTACGGGCATCATCTCCTTCAACTTCGCTTTTAGCGGCGATTGGATGGGACCTTTCCGACCGGGGAACGCCTGGGAGGAAGGCGCGCTCGACCCTACAACCTGGTCGATCTCTATTCCGGGCCATTGGTTTCACGTGCGCAAGGGAATCGTGAACTCGGCGCCTATATTCTTATTGAGCGTCATCGGATTGGCATTACTTGCGCGTGCCCGAGACAGGCGCATCCTCCTTGCGGCCGGCATCTATCTGGTTTCCGCAATCGTCAATGGCTTACATGCCGATTGGGGCTTCGGATACTGTTACCCAGCTCGCTTTCTGTTGACCGCGCTGCCCGCTTTAATCATCTGCCTAGCCATAGCACTCGAGCATTTTCGCCTTCGTGCTTTCGGTTTATTCGTGACGTTTTTCGCTGTGACAATCGGTGTCGACGGGTTGATCGACACGATTGTCATTCCCGAAATGGGTTACGACGGCAATAATCTATTCAACCGCGAGATAAATCTTCACTATCCCTGGCATGCGCATTTTTTCTCAGTGTCGAAAACTTGGTCCCATTGGGTGGATCTGGCTTATTGGATTCTGTTGATAATCGGTGCCACCTACCTTGCATTGAGCAATCCTGGCACGCGCTACCTGCGCCGCGGAGCGTGTGTCGCGGTTTTGTGTCTGGCTTTGCTCTTGTGGGGTCGCATGGATGCGCTGGGTGCCAGGCTCAAGGTGGCTGTTCGATACGATCTTCCCAACTTCGGTTTTGGCCAAGATGACAAGCCGTTGCCCAGCATGGTGCGGTTTCCGCTGGTTCACCGTGATATAATTCAGCGCACTGGTGAACAAGTCGAGCCATCGCGATTCGCCGCCGATGGAACAAAACACGGGGCGGGATTATTAACCTCTGTCTCCATGCCGGCTTTGCAGCCGGGACGGTATCGCCTCTTTTTTCCAGATCTCGTTGTTGATGGACAGGCCGATAAGCCGCCGGGTCATGTTCTTCTTTCCAGGCAGCGCACCGTACCAGCGGTAGCAGCTTGGGAACGACGCTGGACGCGGCCCCTACCGGAGAGACAAGAGAGCGATGCTTGGGATATGACCTTTTCTATTAGACGGCCCTGGATTGGTTACACGCACGTGCTCTTCTCTGGTAATGGGCAACTGTCAATGGGGCGGATAAACCTCGACTATTATCCAAGAATGATGCGGCCGACGTTCGAACCGATCCGGAAATACTCCGATCTGGAATCGCGGTCTGATGAAGAGTTGGCGGTCGCAACCAAGTATCTCGGATTGCCGGCAGGGGCATACCGGGTTAGCTATGAACTTGAAGGCAGCGTCTGGGAGAGTTGGATCGAGCGCGATCCTGATGCGGTCAGCATGGCGGTATTTACCTCAACTCCGGGTGATAGTGGCTCGATCGAAACCCAGATCGAGCCGTGGTTCGGTCAAGACCGAAAGCTATTGCCCAGTGCCAATCGTGAAGAACTCCTGCGACCTGTAGCCGAAAGCATCCAAGCCCCTTGGTGGATCTGTATACCTATGCTTGGTGCAGAAGTCTACGAGCTGGAGTTTGAGACCAACGAGATCAGCGACGTATGGCTTTTGGTGAAATACGGAGGTAGGAGCAAAATGCAGGTGGACGCTATACGTCTGAGCCGTCGCTTGCAGCAGTAAGCCAGCTTTTCCCCCATTTTACTCTGGGTCTTACTTCACAAGTGTTACCTTGGCTGAGGTTTGGTGAGGCCCTCGCCGCAATCGCACTATGTAGGTGCCTGATCCCACCCGTAATCCTTGATCGTCCGTACCGTTCCAGAAAATCTGGTTATGGGAATTGACGGCGTATTGCGCTTCGAGCTTATCCAGTCGACGACCGAGTACATCGAATATCGCCAGTTCTACCCAAGAACCCACTGCTACCCGGTAAGGAATCGTAACCGAGGCATTAAAAGGATTCGGATACGCAGAACCCAGTTCGAAGGTGCTCGGAACCACTGATTCCTCGATGCCTATTACAGTTGCTTGCTTTCGGTCACGAATCACGGCAATACTCGAGGGCGGAAGTCCGGTATTGATAGGTCCAGCCAACAGGTCATTGGTTTGCGTGTTGTAAATGAGCAAGCCGGGAGGGATGCTGCCGTCGAAGCTGCCGCTGTCTGCCACGATTAAGCGGTCACCGTCTACTGCGATGGAGGCCGTAAAGCCGGTGGAGTGACCTGGTAAAGCGTCACCCGCTGTCCCCGTAGCCAAGTCAAATGGCACTACGTGATTGGCATAGTTTGCGTCCGAGACCACGACATAACCGCGTGAAGAATCTACCATGTCCATAGCCCCAACGTCACCTCCGAGGCTGCCCTCCCTGATCACCAATCCTCGACTAACCCCGGTGTCGAGATCGATTACCTCGATTCCGCCCAGAGAATCCTGGAATGAAGCGGTTTCCGAAATGAACAGCATGTTCTCCAAGGCCAACATAGAGAGTGGGTTGCCGGCGGCCAGTGTCCATGCCTGGACCCCCTCAATTTCTGGGTCCATGTCGACCACGAGATCGGTCTCGGTATCAACCACTACGATTAAACCACGAGCGGCGGGGGTAAACGTAGTGCGGTCGAGTAATTGGCAAGCGACGTAAAGGCGGGTGCCAACAATGACCATCTCCGCCATCTCGGGGATCCCATCTGCATCCGCAAACGCGGATAGATCGATGATGCCAAGCTCTTGGCCACTACTTGGGTCCACGATCAACAGGTCGGTACTTGCCAGCCTAGAGACATACGCCTTCGAGTCCGAGATCAACTCGATGTCGTACGGGTTAGTACCGTTTCCCACGGAGAACTGAATTTCCGGAGATCGCGGGTCTTGGGGATCGAGAACCAGGATGTTGTCCTGACCAAAGCGATTGATGACGTAGATTTTCCCGCGTTGATAACGGGCAACCGCATCCCCGTGAATGGTCAACAGGTTCACATCTGCTTGGTGGGATCCGGCAGCGAGTAACGCAATGCTGCCCGTCTCGAAGTTGCTGGTGGTGACAAATAGTGGGGACTGGCCATTTGAGGGGAGTGCCCAAATCAGTCCCCAAAGTGCTAATCTCCATGCCGTCGACCTTCGATTCACCGTGATTTCCTCCCTCCAAGGTTTTTGTGAGTGACAGAACTACAGAATGGAGGTGAAGCAGCTGGAAGAATGGTGCGTAACCGAAGCCGAACAGACCCAACCAAAAATCCGACCACAGGCGCGGCCGGGAAGTATTCCTAATCGTGGTGGCACACCTTTCTTCCGAAGGCTCGTAAACACCGTCGGTTCAGGCAGGTCTCCTGGCTTCCGGCGTCCTCCTTCTGCCCCTTCCCGGCGAAATGATCCTACCAGTGGGCGCGACGACACGCTGCAGATGGAGTGTCCCGTCAGTTGACGGGACGGCCGGTCACAGTGGCGGAACCGCGACAGATTTTCACTGTCTGCCCTATTCTCCGGAAGATCGCGATGAACGATGTATCCGGCACCTGAACCGATATTCTGTAATAGCTAATGAGTCGGGGCCATATACCCCGACTGCTGCCCAAGGTTAGTCAACATCGATCCGGCGCGCAACTGGTTTCCTGGACTGATCTACCTGTCGTCAAAGTTGTTCGGTTGACCGCTGTTGACCTGGACGATGCATTCCTCTTCGAGGATAAAAGCGCTCAATTGTCCCCCGTACACGCAGCCCGAATCAAGTCCTACGATGCGCATGGCATTCGCAGGATCTCTGCGCGCTACCAAACCCATCGGAGCGTCGTGTCCAAACACTAATACCTGTCTTGTAGGGTGGTCGTAGGCATCGTGCCAGCGACTTCCTTCGATGCTGTCGGTTGGTGGCCACGTGCGTATAGTCAGGAATTCCTTTCGCGAAGTGCCACGGAGCCCGAACTCTGGATTGATTCCAGCGTGCACCAACAGAAACTGCTCCTCATCAACAAAGAGAGGAAGCGATTCCAGCCAGTCTAATACCTCGGATGACTGCGGCAGCATCGTGGAAAAAAGAAGCTCCTGTTCGGCATGTTTGAAACTGGGGCGATGGCTATCGCGGTGTTTGCGCAGCTGGCGCATCAAGCGGTCGTCGTGATTACCCAAGACCATATCGGGTTGAAGTTGTCGAATCAGCTTCCACACTTCCATTGGTTCTGGACCTTTGGAAAAAGCATCGCCAGTCCACAGAAGCCGGTCTGCCGACGGATTAAAGGAGACCTTTGTCAACAACTCCTGCAGTTCGGTTGCACAGCCGTGTACATCTCCTACAAAGATCGTTCGCATCGTCACCCATCGATTGCCGGCACTATTCAAAACGTCTATCATAACCTCGTTCAAAAATTCGGTCCATCAGGTTTTTCCAATGACAGATATTCTGAAATCGAACCATGACCCGATCGCGTGCCACGTTATGGCAAAACCGTCGAGCTCGGTCTGTAATATCGACTGTCACTACTGCTTCTACCTCGAGAAGGAGAAGTTATACCCAGACCTTAACAAGTCCTGGCGCATGAGCGACGATGTGCTCGAGCAGTACGTTTCCCAGTACATAGCGGCGCAAGACGTACCGTCGGTCGACTTTGCCTGGCAGGGCGGGGAACCGACCCTTATGGGCGTCGATTTCTTTCGTCGCGCGCTGCAGCTGCAGGAGAAGTACGCGGACGGCAAGAGCATTACTAATGCCTTCCAAACTAACGGGATCCTCATAGACGACGAGTGGGGAGAATTTCTTGCTGCCAACCGATTTCTCGTAGGGATCTCGATTGACGGTCCTCGCGAGTTCCACGACCGTTACCGCGTCGACAAAGGACAGAAGCCGACTTTCGAGCGGGTCATGGCGGGATTGGACGTGCTGAAAAAGCACCAGGTCGAATTCAATACCTTGACGGTGCTGCAGCGCCACAATGC
>CAYNZV010000026.1:34913-37185 GCA_964401715.1 uncultured Gemmatimonadaceae bacterium
AACGGAGATCTCTATAGCTGCGATCATTTTGTTTATCCCGACTACCGGCTAGGGAACGTTGGCGACAGTACTATCAAAGAGATGGTTGGTAGCGACTCTCAACGCAAGTTCGGTGTCGACAAGCGGGACGGATTACCCCAGTTCTGCCGAGAGTGTGAATACAGATTTGCCTGTAACGGTGGATGTCCGAAACATCGATTCGACAGGACGCCGTCTGGTGAGGCTGGCCTTAACTATCTATGCAAGGGATACAAGCTCTACTTTTCGCACGTGGACCCGTACATGCGGTTCATGGCTGGAGAATTGCGCCATGAGCGACCGGCCTCCAATATCATGCAATGGGTTGCCTCCCAAGATCGGATGAAGCAATCTAGCCTTAGGGCTCCACCGGGACGAAATGATCCTTGTCCCTGCGGCAGCGGCAAAAAATTCAAGAGGTGCTGCGCTCAAGCAGCTTAAATAGAGAGCACATAGAATGATCGACATCCAACTGCGAGCCGACGAGTTTAAGGCGGTGGTAATTGTTGACGGAAACCTCTTCACGGAGTACCGCTACGGTCATTTCGTTTGCAAGCCATACCTCTATCCAGTGTTGACAAGTGACGGACAAAGGCTAACCCGTGGCTATCCTGCAGAGCAATTCGAGGGCGAAACCGATGACCATTACTGGCACCGCAGCATCTACGTATCACACGGCTTGGTCAACGGCTACAATCTCTGGGACGAACACCTCGATCACGGCGCGATGCTTCAGCGCGGCCACCCGGTGGTTGGCGTAGCCGGCGACAAAGCCGAGATCGACGGCATCGTTGACTGGTTGGGTCCCGAAGGTCAACGACTTCTAGAGGAACGGCGCAGCATCGCTATCCGCGGCAACGGCCAGCTCCGTGTTCTAGATCATCGCAGCGAGTTCCGCGCTCTCTACGGAGATGTGGTCTTCGGAGATACCAAGGAGGGCGGTCTCTTCGCCATACGGGTAGCGTCCAGCATGGACGCAGCTCAATCCGGTCGCATCGCAAATTCGGACGATCTCGTTTACGAAGGGGAGGGGGAGGAAGAAACCTGGGGGAAAGCGGCCGAATGGGTGGACTACTCTGGGCCGGTTGCCAACGGCGACCAGTGGGGCATGACCGTTGTCGACCATCAATCCAATCCGCGCTACCCGAGCCACTGGCATGTTCGTGGTTATGGTCTCTTCACTGCGAATCCGTTCGGTCTTCATGACTATACCGGCGACGACAGTGTTGATGCCAGTTTCACCATCGAGGCTGGTAACTCTGCAGTATTCTGTTACCGAATGATCATACATCCGGGCCGCGGTATCGACGGCAACACCAAGATTTCCGAACTCATCAAAGAATTCCAATCTGGTTGATGTGAAACGTAGTGACTGAGACGGAAATGAGACGACGGCCATGCAATTTGTGACGTTGGATGAAGGGTTTGTAAGTTTGCAGCCGGAGAAAGGCCCGACTTCCACGGTGTGCGGGTCGCGTGCTGCGCTTGCCGACAACGGCGCCATCATCTGTAATTACCAAACCCAGACAAAACTCGGATCGAACGATTTCAAACCAAATATCTCACGCTCCTTGGATGACGGAAAGACCTGGAAATATCAGGGATTGATGTGGCCGCACTTGGCCATGAGCTACAGCATCTTCGGTTCGGTTAGTCCGGGTCTTGATGGCGAGTTGCTGTTTTTCGGCAACCGCACGCCAATCGGCGAACCCGGTGAAAATTTTTGGTCCGATGCAACCCAGGGGATAAAGCAGAACGAACTGATATGGGCGATGTCTCAGGACGATGGTCGCACTTGGAGCGAACCCCATCCGTTCCAAATGCCGATAGCGGGCGCAGCAGAATCGCCCGGTGCAATGTGCGCCACCCGCGAGGGTAGCTGGGTCTGTTGTTACGCACCTTACAACACCTTTGATCCCGAGGTGTTAGTGGATCGAAACCAGATCGTGTTCATGCGCAGCAACGACCGGGGTGCAAACTGGACCTCAAATGCAATGATGCGATTCGACGAGGTAGATTCGGGCGGTGCAGAGGCGTGGGTAATCGAACTGGCCGACGGACGATTGCTCGGAACCTGCTGGCACCTCGATCTCAATGGCGAAACAGAATATCAAAACTGCTATGCACTATCGTCTGACGGAGGAGCGAGCTGGTCTGGGACGCTGGGGACCGGAATCAACGGCCAGTCCACAGGTCTCGCCGGGCTTTCAGATGGTCGCGCCCTGTTTGCCTACAATCAGCGCAAACACGGTGA
>CAYNZV010000026.1:37285-47546 GCA_964401715.1 uncultured Gemmatimonadaceae bacterium
CAAGTCTCTGTAATCGGGCTAGGCTCGGGGGGACCCAGTCAGTTGGGTCAAACTACAGGAATACCGGAAGATCAGTCTGTTGCCGTGGTTCGACGAGCGTTGGATCTGGGCATCAACCTGATCGACAGCTCTGCCGGATACCGAGAGAGCGAAGTGTTGATCGGGCGCGCTATCTCTGAGGTGCCACGCGACAACTTGGTTCTTGCGACCAAGTGCCATCCGGTGGATAGCAACGACGCTGTTATCGACGAGGATGAGTTGCAAGCCTCTCTGGAGCGATCACTTCTTCGCCTCGGGGTCGATTACGTCGATTTATTTCAGTTTCATGGAGTTGTGCCCGATCGTTACCAACAAATAATGGACCGGTTGTTGCCGGTTGCTTGCCGATGTCGGGAACGGGGTATGTTCCGCTTTCTGGGAATAACTGAACGTTTTCATCTGGATGGTGGTCACACCATGCTGGCGCGCGCTCTCGCCGACGACCACTTCGATTCGATCATGGTAGGATACAATCTCCTTGCGCCCGGTGCCGAGCGGGCGATTCTCCCGCAGGCGAGGAAACAAGACGTGGCGGTAATGGGTATGTTCGCAGTGAGGCGTGCCCTTTCGGATCCACAGCGACTCAAGGAAAGCATCGCCGATTTGAAAGCACGCAATGTTATTCCTCGCGATGCCGTAGCTGCCGATGATCCGTTGGCTTGGTTGATTGAGGGAGAGGTCGATTCGGTCACCAGCGCCGGTTACAAGTTCGTCGCCGGAAATCCCGACATCTCCTCGGTGCTCACCGGTACAGGAAACCTGTCCCATCTCGAAAAAAATGTCCAAGCCGTAATCGGCTCGCCCCTTCCATCAGCACACCGGCAGCGATTGAAAGAGATATTCGGGAAAGTGGAAGACCCGATGGGGCCCTGATTTATGATGGGATCAGATCGCGTGCTTCAACGCACGAGGTTCATCTTGCGGGTTTCGATGCGGTCGTCAATAAGCAAACGGTAGAAATAAACCCCCGCAGCCACGTCTCGACCATCGCGGCCTCGCGCGTCCCAGTTGACCTGGTAGCTTCCAGGAGCCAGTTGTTCGCGCAGTAAAACACGGGTCAACTGTCCGCCGGCATTGAACACCTGCAATTGCACAGTGGCCGCCGTGGGCCCATTCACCTCGAGGGGTATGGTGGTGGATGGATTGAACGGATTGGGAAAGTTCTGGCCCAACGAGAATCGAAAGGGTTGAGAGCCCGCAAGTTCACGCAACTCGCGCTCGACGAGCGCACCCCGGTTGCCGACGCGGTCCTCAAAATTAACTCCCAGCAGGTCTCCCGCCATTACAGCACGTCTAGTGTCCAGCTCGAGCCAGCGGCCGTCCCAGGTGTGTCCTTTGTCTGGAACCACGTGGCCGTCGATCGTGACGACAGGAGGCGCGACACCGCTCCCACCGTCGCTGAAACGGAATCGAAGTTGCCGACCATTTAGCTCTTCTTCCTCGAGAACAGGAGGGGTGAGATCCTCCATCAAAGCATAGAGTCCGTTCCCGTCAAGCGGTGCCTCAATTCTGGCTTCCGTTTCTGCCGCACCGGCGAAGACCCAATGCCGATTCTTCTCTGCCCAGCGATAGATGCCAGGTCGTCGAGAATTTGGCACACGATCCATGTAGATCTGCCCGCCCTCATGCCGAAAAGGCTCCGAGGCGTGTACGAAAACTGGTTGTGCCAAAGGAATAAGCTCGGTGCTGATTTCTTTGTCCCGACCGGGAAGGATTGCAACCACACCATCGGCATCGAAAGAATCGAGGTCGAAATCCAGCTCAACACCATCTCCGGTAATCCTCTTTGCGCTGCCAGCGAGCACCGTACCTACGGTCATGGCGAGGTCGGCCTTCAGAAGATTCAGGTCATCGTCCAAACCGAGGGCCACGAATGTAACGTTACCTTCTTGTCCGGGTTCCAAGACGTGAGTCGAGTGCCAGATGCCGTTAGTAAGAAGGTTGAGGTCCAGTAGTTGTGAACCGCCGTCTTGCAGGCCAAGAAGGGGTGATCGTTTCAGGTTGATGTTGCTCAAAATGAACAGATCAAGAAAATCGGGCTGCAGCACATTCGGCACTACGACCAGCTGGAATTCGGCGGAAAGCGAACCTACGCTTCCGTCGGCAGGATAGACCTGTAGAAGGACGTGACCGGTGGTTTCAACCTGTTCTCGATCTCTGGCAATTAGTGTTATGATCTCGTTGGTATTCCACGGCTCGTCGGTCTTCAGCAATAGCTCTTCAAAGCGAGAGTCGTAGGTTACGCTGATCGACCCGGTACCGATGGCTGTCCAAGCCAATTCCGCGGGCTTGGTTTCGCCGACGACAAGATCTGCAACCCGGAGCCGGAACTCAGTTTCTCCAGAGAAAACCGGCGCACGTACTTCCTTAAGCTCAAGTCCCAACTGTTCGGCAACAACTTCAACCACCAAAATTCCGGTTAGCAACGTACCCGATGCGTCCCGGGCTTCTAAAACCAGCTGCTCCTCACCCCTCCAATCTGCGGATGGCAAAATAACCACGGCATGCGATTGGGGGTCGATGAGAACCTGCAGGTTTTCGCTGGTCGTGATAGCAGTCCAGCTCAACGTCGCCGGATCGATCCCACTAACGAAATCGTCAAGGTCCAGACTTTGGTCGAATGTGCCGGCTCTCAAAGTAAGGCGGGGCAACGATGCCAAGCTGGGGCTAGTAATTCCTGCCGTAGACCGAATGGTCACTCTGACGGTTCGACGCTTGACACTTGCAGCCCCGGCAGCGACAAAGACGATCTCTTCAGTACCCGTCCAGCTAGACGAGCCCCGGATAACAACTGCGTGGGAAACAGGATCCACTTCTACAAGCAGGTTTTTCTGACCCTCAACGGTCCACTGGATCTGTCGAGGATCAGCATCCCCGCTGACGAAGCTGTCCAGTTCCAACCTGAATGACTCTTCATGGGTGATGCTGATATCTGGAATTGGTGCGACCGCGAAGCTGGAAGCCGGTCCGGTGCCCACAAGATGAATGCGTATGGTTTGACTTGCCTTATGCCCATCGGGATCGATGGCAGTTACCAGTAGTTCAGCGATGCCGGCTATGGCGTTCGAGGTTGGGGCGACAGTTAGGACGTGGGTTACCGGGTCTATGCGCAACGTTATGTCATCTCGGGCGGGGAGGAACCAATCGATCTGCGAAGGCTCGTGGTCTAGGTCGAAGACAAAATCATCCAGGTCGAGTGTGGCATCGACTCCATCCAGGGGGACGCTAACATCTGGAATCGGCGACAACAGCGGTACACCATCGGCCAGTGCCGAAAAAACGATGAGCTCGAACGAGGCCCTTTCACCACTTGGATCAGCCACAGAAAAAGTTAGGACCTCTATCCCAGTGAACGACACGGGAGCTTCTATACGCACCGCGCGGCTTTGACTCAACTGCACTTCGAGCTCTTGGTGCCCCCGGACTTCCCAGAGGAGTTCGGTGCCATTGTTGTCGGGATCGGTCACAAAATCGTCGAGATTCATGATGTGCTCGCTGCCTGCAGCCATTCCCAAACGTCGAGGAGGATTAATTAGGGTGGGGGGCAGTGATCGCACCACCGTGACGGTCAAAGGGATGGTGGCGCTCAACCCCCCCGAGTCACGAACCAGAAGCTCAATCTCTTCGGTGCCGGTCCATTCCAAGCCAGCATCAACAACGAGACGTCCGTCATGGATTTCCAGGCCGAAGTTGACTGCTTGAGTCCACTCCAGCTCAAGGGTCTCGGTGGGGTCTTCCAAATCGGCGATCAGCTCGGATATGAGCACGCTGTCGTCTCGACGACCTACGGTAAGGCGAAAATTAGGGGCGATTACGAATTCGGGCGGATCATTGACGGCATTGACGACTACCTCAACATGCATCGAGTCGGTAAAACCGTATTCGTCAGAAACTGTGATAACAAATCGCTCCTCGCCGGACCAGTTTGTGACCGGTTCGAACCGGATCCGACTGGGATTACTGGAGATGGTAGCCAAAACATGAAGGGCACCACTGCTATGCCAAACCAGCTTGTCGTTTGCGGAATCGGGGTCCTCGACCAACGGGTCCAGTTCCAGCTCAATGGTGTCATCTTCGTCGAAAGTCAGTGGCAGGTTTGGAGCTGTGAGTATCGGTCTCGCGTTAACGAAGATGTCCACGGTGTCGGTTGCCACCTGTCCATCTGGATTCTCGGCCACTATCACCAGGCGCTCCCACGTGGAGGCTTCGGAGGGGGCGGTCAACACCAAGCTATTGGGTTGTGAAAGGTGCTGTAGACCGATGGAACCTAGTGGCAAGATGATCCAATCGATTTGATCTGCGCCGTACAACGGGTCGAAAATCAACTCGTCCAGTTTGAACGAAGTGCTGTCGATTTCGCCACGAGCGAGCACTAACTGATCAGGAATTCCAACGAGGCTGATGCCTTGAACGCGTACGGTGAGGGGTTTGATGAATCGGAACGACTGATGGCTGCCATCGGGAAGGAAAACCCTGGTCTCCCGAATCCCGGTCTCATCGATGTGCACGGTGCTGCTTTGGCTGGGCACCAGCGCTCGAAGTCGAAACCGGGCTACTGAGCCGGTTCCGTTGTCTGCGGCGCGAACCACGCTGTAATCCATTTGCGAACCTGCGAAGCTGGCAGCAGGGTCGTCTGGGTTGAGCAGATCGTTACGAAACACCTCGCCGTTACTGAGGAAGTTGCCTTGTTGGAAGGGTTGGAATCCAGGCGATATGTCACGGTCTTCGTCGACAAGCTCAAAGACGGTCTCGTCGAAGCTGAGGAAGATCGCAGCACCGGACACGTTTTGGCCGCCAGAGTCCAGCCAAATCTCCACGTCGATTTCTTCGCCGACGACTGCTAATATATCCGAAGATGAACTACCGGCCTGACGTAGTTCGAGATTGATTGCCGAAACCGCGGTCGGAAGAGCGAGCAGTATCAAAACCAGTAAGCGTCTTGCCATTTAATAAAGCTCCGTCCTTCCAGGATAGGATTGTCCGAGTGCATCGTGGCAAAAGCTATGCCAGATACGAAGCACGTGGGGAAGTCAGTAGTGAGGACGGGTGACTTGAGAAAAGTTCTGACATCCGCGGGAAGTTCTTTCCCTCTGCTGCTCAAGAGCGAATGGATTTTTGAAACGCTGATTACTCTCCGAGAGAAACCCGGACCATGGCATTGATATTGCTCAAGCTGCCCGGACAGGAAAGGACTCTGCAAATCCGCAGGTAGCGGAATTGCGGTTCCAAAAGGACTGGAATCGTGAGACATATGGCTGGTTACGGCCCCACTCAAAGGCGTCCCGCGTGTACGGGTCTTGCGGTTGGCATCTCACTGCCAAGGATGGTCGGCGTGTTGATCATGCTAATCGGGATGGCTCCACATGCATACGGGACCCCTCCTATTTTCGAAAACAATACGCCCGTGGGATTTTCGCCGGAGGACAGCACTAGCAAAGAAGACTTTGTCCTTGGGCAGCGGATCGATGTGCGTGTCGATCTGAACCAGGCAGCAACACCGACCTATCCGGTTACCGGACATTTCCACAATATCGAACGCAGCAAGCAACTTAGTAGCACCGACGTCGACGGTTTACGGTCGGACATAGCGGTCTCTGCCGACGGCACGATACACATGGCCTGGATAAACCAGGAGACGGTTACGCCCGTTTCTACACCTGTTTATCAGGTCCTTTACACCCGCAGCGCAAACTCCGGAGTCAGCTTCTCAGACCCACAAAGCGTTTCCGGGAGCCTGCGGTTCGATGTGCTCACCTTGAGCCTGAGTGGGACCAATGCCTTTTCAACCGTTGATATCGAAGTGGATAGCCGCGGGAATCCGCGGGTAGTCTATGCATTTGATTTCTCTCCGGATGGGCGCACGGCCAAATCCATCACCACCCACCCTGACAACATCTATTTCAACTACTCGGAAAACGGTGGTGCTTCGTGGCTGCCGGGAAACGATGCTGTGGTCGTGAATGACACCTCTACGGTGGGGGAACCACGAAACACGGCATTTCCACGCATGGCGATCGATCAGCGGGACAACCTCTTCATTACTTACGTTCGCGGCGTGACATCTGCGGGTAATACCGACGACATCATGCTGGCAAAGGTGGACCGGTCCACCACACCGTTCAGCATTGAGGGGGTCGGGTCGACGGCAAACACCGGGAGCACGGGTGGCGTAAGGATTTCACCCAACGGAGATCGGGAGACCGGTCCCGACATCGCGATCGGCACGGGAGATGCCTTGCACATCATTTACTACAATGATGCCGGGGATGACATAGAACACAAAACCCTTCTAGCTGACGATTACAAAACAGTCGGTTCGACGGGATGGGATCAGAACAATCCCGGCAAGGATGTAGACGAGTTCGTCAATGCGGTGAGCAATGCAGCGTTGAAAACCGACGCTCGTTTTTATTTTCCCACGATTGTAGTGGACCAACAGTCATCACCCGACCGTGTTTATGCAGTATACAAATTCGGAGACGCCACCTTCGAGACAATCTTTTTCAATAACTACACTTACGACAATGCAGTAGGTCCAAATGCGGGGTGGGTCACAGGCAATGCCGCTCCTGTTTGGAGTACTGCCACTACCCCCCTATTCGCTTCAGGAGCAAACAAATATAACGTGGAGTTGGAGTGGACCGTGACGGAACGAGTCGCGGCCGCTATTGACGACCGGCTCTCAACGCGCGGGGACTTGCACATAGCATTCACCGCTGGTTACAGCAGCAAAAACGAGCACGACATCTATTATGGATTCTACAATGGACAGACCTGGAGTCTGCCCGAAAAGGTCGCCGACGATGATGCCGGGATTACCGACGGAATTGCCGCCTCCGACGTATTCTTGAGTGCTCCAGCCATCGTCAAAGATCCAAACAGTTCCAGCTTCTTCATGACATTTTCAGGTGGAACTGGAGAGGGCCTCGGAGTTGACGGTCTTAGCGACGTCAATCAGCACCCGTACTTCAAAGTGCTAGGTCGCGATGTGACGTTTGAAGACAAGTCGATACCGGTCGGAGGTTTTCAGTACGACCTTACCTATACTCCGATTATTCCTCAAACGCTCACTACCGAAATCCAGAACAATGTGGTCTACTTGCACGTTGCCGACAATGCGGATGGTCAAGGGTTAGGTGCCACTGGCAAACGTAACGATGGATTCCTTGCCGGCGATTGGGAGACGGTGGCCACGACATTGGCAGATAACGACAAAAACTTCGAAGGTCGGTTCAATGAGCATCCCTCGTCGACGAACGAATGGGGCGATAATGGCGACAAGGTAGGCCTGCTGGCCAAATTGAACGTATTGGCTAGCGATTCGGCTAACAATGGAACGTCTGCGGGTAATATCCAATTGATTGGTGCCAGCATTGCTGCCAACCCAAATTTAGCAGGTAGGGGACGAACGGTTCGTGTTACCAATAAACCCGCCGGTTTTGTGGCGGCGGGAACCTTCTTCATGCTGGGCGCCCGCATCGATATCGTCGATTCCAACACGGCACCATTTGTTCAGTTGTTTCAACCAGACGGCGCAAATGACGAGGCGAATACCTCGTACTCGATCCACTACACTTTGACCGATACGGATGACGATATCTCAACCGGAACCCTTAAGCCATCGCTGTATTTCGCCCGCGATAGCACTCTGACATCGGTCCAGGACATCCGGATCTTCGGAACCCTGATAGCCAACGAGAATGACAACTCGACGATCTTTTCCGGTGGAACCAACGATTTCACCGAAGGTCAGAATCAGACCTACACCTGGGACGATCCTTCATCAACACTCAAGAGCAAGCTGTTTGCGAGCATCTTTCAGGTGCCCAGTGGCGATTATTACATCTACCTGGTTGCCGACGACCAGAAGAATCCGCCGGTATTCGCCCGTAGTCCGGGCGTGGTGGCCATCCGGCATAAGCCGATCATAGATCTGGTCGATCCGGCCGTCGCTGACACGGTGGATAGCGGTGTTCGCACCGGTGCCAAGGCAAATCCCTATGACCTGGATTTCAGCGTCCGTGCCTTCGATCGGCAGGGAGCGACGGAAGTGCAGCTCTTTTTTGCCGAGGTGAGCGGCCTTACCTCACTTTCAGCCAGTGGAAGCTTCCCCAATCAAAAGTTCGTACTTGGTAAGAGTGTATCTGGAAATAGGGGTGTCGCCCTCGAAAAGTCAGACACGCTCGTCAGCGTTGACACCGAGTTCAGCTGGGACATTACCAATTCAGTTTTTGTAAACAACGATTCCACCAGGGTGGCTGAAGGGACCTACTTCATCTATTTGGTTGCCAGCGATTCGATCAATGTAACTATAGGGCAAAGCGAAGCGCTGCTCACGGTCAAACACTCGCCTTCGTTCACATTCTACGAGCCTCCCAGGGATTCGTACCGTCAGATAAACACCGGGTCGCAGCCCAACTACACGATTCAGTGGCAGAAGGGCAGGGGAGACATCGACTTCGACGATGATGCCATCATCGATATCTATTTCACGACGGACAATCCGGCGACTATCAACTACGAAGATTTTCCCGACTCGCTACTCAAAGATGTCGATACCAAAACCATCGTGAAGGGACTGGCCGAGAACGGGGATGCTGCAAGCGACATGTATGTCTGGGATCTCCGCAATCCACCCAACGATGTTCCCAAGGAAAGTGTTACGGGCAAGGTGTGGCTCTATGCCGTTATCACCGATAGTCGCGGCAACAAGAATGTGGCGTTGGGTGGGGCTTTGTCGATGAAACACGATCCCAGCATAACCCTGTTGACTGCTGTTTTAAATGGGGGTGCCTACGGAAGTTTTGTGAAAGACGACGTAGTGCGTATACAGTGGGATGATTACATGGTAGACGATGGTAGCAGCACCGACGACGCCTATATAAGGCTTTACGCCATTCCGGCTACATCGACACACACGACCCTCGGTGCCCTCGAGGGAGCAGTCAACGGTAGCACTAATTTTTTGATCAACAGCTCCAACGGTGCTCTGACTGGCGGCACAGTTGCCTCGATTCGTGAGGACAGCTCCAATTTTTATGATTGGAACACGCGACTTTTCGGAAATACCGTCGCCTACGACATCTATGCAGCTATCGGGAAGGATTCGACCTTCGCATCAAATACGGCGACGACCATTAGCAAGAGCACGACCCCGCTAACGCTGAGAACCGAGCCTCCGGCCCAGACCAGTTACTTCAGCATGAACCCGACCAATGTCAACGTCGCTGCGGGCGATACGGTCACCATGGATGTGATGGTCAGCCATCCAGATGGGGTCAACCTCGTGCAGGTGGTGATCCAATTGAAGGACAATGCCTGGACCGTAGTAGATCAGGGCACCGGACCTGGCGTGTCGAAACCGTTCATCGATCTCAATACTGTGTTTCCAGGGACTATCGCTATAGAGAACACCTTTATTAACGACGACACGATGCGCTTTGCCAAAGCCTCCTTTGGCGGTCAGAATGTGGGAACAGCCAATGACCCCACCCCCTTGGCGCGTTTTCAACTCGTGCACACAGGATCTTCCATATCCACCCCCTCGCTGGAGTTTGTAAACGGTGAAACTGGCACGGTGTTCGGTCAGGTAGGAAAGAATGATCCGGTGGATGAAAGCGGCGATGGCTTGTCGCTCGATGACCCGGTTTTCACACAGGTATCTCGTGGCACCATCACATCGACGATTATACTCGAGGGCCGCGAACTGGGAGGGGGTGACGATACCACCCTCCTAGACGTCCACTTGCGTAAGCCGGGTAGTAACCTGGACGTAGACGACACCATCTTCCGCACCACGAATGACGACCTGGCCAGTACGTCCGACTCGGTCGAGGTGCAGATTGGAAACGGGGCCAACAACCTTGCCCTGACGGCCGTACCCTCAGGTCGCTGGATACTCACGGTAAAGGATACGAGTCACGTAAGTGGGCGCTCCGACACCATCACCATCCGCAACGGCGAGGCCGTGGTGATCGACAATAGCCCGGCGGATTCAGACGACGTACTGGGTTTCTTCGGATCGGACCTTCGTGGTGATCCGACTACCATCCTGCCGCAGAATGGTGCCCAGTTGACAGCCGGCGATGCTTCCGAGGACAACGAGATCAACGAGGACGACGTCAACCTAATAATCGCTGCGTGGGGCACCAACCACGCCATCGAGTTCTTCAAGCAAGCAGACATGAACAACGACAATCAGGTCAGCGCCGTCGATCTAACG
>CAYNZV010000027.1:0-19668 GCA_964401715.1 uncultured Gemmatimonadaceae bacterium
TCGTCGATTGGCGATATTGCCGGCACATCCGAGACAACAAGTATCTCAAGGATGCACACAGCCACCTTACCCAGCTTTACGGCTTCTTGGAGAAAAAGAACAATACGGCAACAGCTTCGTCGGGCCGCCGGCAGGCACCCTCCCCCTAGCGATAGCAGCAAGAAAAAAGCGGGAACTGCGACAATCGCGGCTCCCGCTTAGCTTCTAATATATCTGTTATATCTGCATTGTGGAATCTCGATGCTCTTGACGCTCACGGCGCAAGTTTGCTATCCCCCCTCCTCTTTTCGTTTCTTCGCGGAAACACGGTTTTGAAATGCCGATTTGAGCTTGTCGTCGACGAACTTGTGCTGCTGATCGGCTATCCGTTTTTGAACTGACGCCTGTAACTTCTCACTCTTCAACTTCTCTTCTTCCGGTTTTTCATCCTCGCGCGACCGCTGGCTGATCGCGATCAGCATCTTACTGTAGGTATTGTGGTTCTCTGGGCCTTGGTGCAGAGCATATGGAGGCATAAACTTCAAACCCCGCTGCATGCTCTTTCTACCGCGCTCTTCAATAAGATCCCGTGGGAATAACCGGAACGTAATGCGATACTGTTCCGTCGCTTCGCTTACCCTTTCCAAAAAAAGCGGCAGGAAAACGTCGTTTTCAGGCCCCGCCTTCTTCGGAAAGGTGCGCATCAACGACTCCTTGATCTCGTCGGTGATCTTGAAATGCAACAAAAATCCAACAAACATGTTGATATCGCGGAGATGATCATTGGGATTCTTGACAACCACTACGCGGATCTTGTCGTGCTCGACATCGGCCAGCAAGGTCTCTTTGATGAGGACGTCGATGTTCCCCAGATTCCCGAATTCGTCTATGATCACCTTGTCGATTACTTTCACGCCTTCGCGTTCGATGTACTTATCCAGAGGATCTTTCACACTGTCAAAGAAGTTCCCCTGGGTACTCTTCTGACTCCAGCCCCCAGCTCCAGGCATCACATACAGCTTTGCGGCGCTGAGGTATCTTTCCAACACATCCCGGCGCATACTTCCGGGCCCATTGGGGAAGCAGGTAACCGCATCGACCCTCACTTCGACAATATCTTCACCACCGACAACGAGCTCCTTCGGGAGCTTCTCGTTTGCTTCTTCCCTGGTACCGATCCACGGCTTGTTGCCGTTGTTGGGATCTTTGGCGACAAAAAAGCTTTTCCGCAGGAAGAATCCTTTGCCCATGAAGTATAGTGGTTTTTCCGCCCCTTCCACGTCAGCGGTGTAACTCAGCTGCATCTGCTCACCGGGTTTCATCGGACGGTCGGCAGGCTCGAAACTGCCACCCACTGTCGAACGTGGAAAAGTGACGAAGAATACCGCCTTGGGGACTTCTTTGAATTTACGGAAAGTAAAATGACGGATTATGCCTTTGCCACGCCCGTGCTCGACAGACTCAGTCATTAAGCGCGGCCTCACCACGTCAGCACCCACCTCCGATTCAGAAAATAAGGCGAACAATGGCGCCATCACACTCGGTTTGCTGAAGACTTCAACCGTCGAAAATTTCGTTTTTTCCTTCTTCTCCGGTTTCGTTTTCGCTCGTAGGGAGTCTTTCTTTACCTTCTTTTTTTTTATTTTTCCGTCTACTTTTCCGGGATTCTTAACCTTGCCCATTTACTACCTCTGTAACGAATGAACTGGTAATTATTAGTGGGTTTTCCGAAGTTGTAACGGAGATATTTTTATGATACGTGAATTGGACAAACTGGTCAAGATTTTCGCTTCATGAGTGCCACTGCCTCGCAATGAGGTGTCTGCGGAAACATGTCGACTGGGTAAACGGAGTCCACACTGAAACCCTCTTTGGAGAGAAATCTAAGGTCCTTACCTAGAGAAATCGGATTACAGGATACGTATATCACCGTCTTCGATCCTAGATTGACCAACGCCTCCAGAGCTTTTTCGTGTAAGCCGGCGCGCGGCGGATCCAGCACGATAACGTCGAATTGCCGGCGCGCGGAGCAGAATTGTGCGATTACCTCCTCGACCCTACCTGAGATAAAGTCACAATTAGTGATGCCGTTTCTAGTAGCATTCTCCCGGGCGTTTGCTACCGCATCAGCTTCCAATTCAACCCCGGTTACGAATCTCGCAACTCGTGCCAAGCAGAGGCTGATTGCTCCAACGCCGCAATAGAGATCTAAGACATGGCTCGCCTCTATTTCACTGGCCAGTTTTCCCACCAAGCCATACAACTTACCGGCCTGAACGGGGTTGGTTTGAAAGAAAGACCGCGAGGAAATCTCGAACTCTAATCCGGCACATGTCTCTATGATTGAACCGGAACCACGCAAAACAAATTCTCTCTGACCCGTAGCTACCTGGCCTTTTCCTTGATGCAAGGTAACTAAAAACGTTTCGATTTCTTTGATCTCCTCGATCACCTTTGCCACCAATTTCCCCACTTTCTCATTGGGGAAGTCAGCAACTACGAGGTTGACGAGGACCCGCCCATCCACCTTTGCGTCCCGAACGACGAGAAATCGCAAGACGCCCTCGTGGCTGTGCAGGTCGTAGATTGGAATCTCCAGTTCGTCGGCATGCCTTCGGACCGCGGCTACAATTGCGTTCGAAACCTCGGACTGCAGACTGCAAGATTCCAGATCAAACACCCGATTGTAACGTCCGCGCACGTGTAAGCCGAGTTGTCGATGCCCCTCGCGATCCAACCCGAACGAGAACTCCATTTTGTTTCGGTAATCGAATTCGGTTGCGCTGGGAAGAATCGGTCGGACGATATCGCTACCCAAGTCCACAAGAGCTTGCGTCAGTATCATCGACTTGAGACGTAGCTGTTCGACGTATGGAAGATCCTGCCACCTACATCCACCACACACACCGAAATGCTGGCACCGAGCCGGTCGCCTATCGGCGCCATGCTTTTCGAATTTCTCGACGTCAGCTTCAACTCGTCCCTTTCTTTTGTACCGCACACGAGCCAGAACCTCATCACCGGGAACGGCGCCGCGTACTGCCAGTTGCCGGCCCTCAGCATTGGCAGAACCGTCACCTTGAGGGGTGACGCCATCAATTGACAACAAAACTATGTCGCCACGTTTCATAGTGGTATAGACAAAAAATGAGGCAGGAGATGCCGGTTCCTCCTGCCTCGAGCTGATGTTCGCTCAAAATAAGTAGCGATACCTATTCTTTTTCCTTGACCTCTTCCGTCTTGTCTTCCGCGGGTTCGGGAGCGGCGCCCGCAGCCGTTCGATCGACAAGCTCAACGATACAAATGGGTGCGGCATCACCTCGGCGGGGGCCCAGTTTGACTATGCGGGTGTAACCTCCGTTGCGACTTTGAAAACGTTGCGCCAACTCATCAAAGAGCTTAGACACCACTCTTTTGTTCGGAATCCGACGAAGAACCTGCCGACGCGCATTCAGGTCACCACGCTTGGCAAATGTAACCAGACTCTCTGCAAAGCTCCTCAGAGCTTTTGCCCGAGCACCCGTAGTCCGGACCATTTCGTTCTCAAAAAGCGAGACAGCCATGTTCGAAAGCATCGCGCGCCTTTGGCTGCGATCCATACCGAGCTTCGGTATACGTTTTCCGTGTCGCATCCTTAGAATTCTTCGCCGATCGGGCTAGGCATCTCTTCGGTGAGATCCACATTCGCATACTCTGCAAGGTTCATTCCCCACGAGAGGTTAAGCTTTTCCAATATGTCTCCCAACTCATTGAGAGATTTGCGTCCAAAATTTCGGTACTTGAGCATTTCTGATTCACTGCGAGACGCCAAATCCCGCAGATGTGTGATCCCTGCAGCGCGAAGGCAATTGGCTGATCGCACTGACAACTCCAATTCATCGACGGAACTCGCCAGCAATCGAGCAACCCTCTGGGTCTCCTCGTCTACCGACTTCTCCTCCACCTGGTCCGGCTCTTCTTCGAAGTCAATGAACAAAGATAGATGTGCGGAAAGGAGTTTGGCTGCTTGCGCAATCGCATCTTCCGGATGTATGGAGCCATTGGTCCATATCTCCATAGACAGTTTGTCGTAGTCGGTTCTTCTACCAACCCGTGAATTGTCAATGTCGTAGTTGACTCGGGTGATGGGCGAATAATTGGTGTCTAAGGGAATCGCACCGATCGGTTGCTCCGCGCTCTTGTTTTCCTCGGCAAAGAGATACCCGCGACCGTTACAGACGGTCAAATCCATCTTCAACGTGGAGTTGTCTTCCAAAGTCGCGATGTGAAGTTCGGGATTCATTACCTCGACGGCGGAATCTACGGCTATGTCTTTTGCCTTGAGCTCGCCTGGGCCTTTGAACTCCACACGCAAATTTCGTTCTTCGGAACCGGCGTATCGTAAAGCAACTTCCCTGAGATTCAAAACGATTTCAGGTACGTCCTCACGTACCCCCTTCACCACTGAGAACTCGTGTTGAACACCCTCGATATTCAAACGTTTGATGGCCACACCCTCTATGGCCGAAGTCAAGATTCGGCGCAGCGCGTGGCCCAGCGTAACCCCAAATCCGCGCTCAAGGGGCTGCACCTCGAACTTGCCATAGGTCTCGCTGAGCACTTCTCTATCTACCTCAACCATCCTCGGCATTTGAAAACCTTCGAATTTCATTTATGAACCAGCTCCGATAGTGCGGTGAATGTCTAATGGAGTTCGAGAAAGCAGAATGCTAAACGCGTGAGTAAAATTCAATTACGAGCTGCTCTTCGGCGACTGTAGGAATATCTTCTCGATTGGGTTTTTCCATTACACTGCCTTGAAGATTTACCTTGTCGACCGACAACCAAGGCACCGAATCACGGGTGCGACGCAACGACTCGTGTATCGATTCCAATTTCTTGCTTTTCTCAGCTACCTTGATATTGTCCCCGGGTTTGGTGCTGTACGACGGAATGTTCACTCGCCGATTGTTTACGGTAATGTGATTGTGGCGAACAAGTTGGCGTGCCGCTTTTCGCGACGATGCAAATCCCAACCTATATACAACGTTGTCAAGACGGCTTTCGAGCAATCGAAGCAGGTTTTCCCCGCTAACTCCGGGTATCCGCGTTGCTTCCTGGTAATAACCGCGGAACTGCCGTTCGCGCATCCCATACAGCCGTGCCAGCTGTTGCTTGGCTCGCAGCTGAACGCTATAGTCCGACTGCTTTCGCCGCATACCTTGCCCGTGTTGACCGGGGGCATAACTGCGGCGTTCGAACGAACATTTCTCCAAACCGCAGCGCTCTCCCTTGAGAAACAGCTTGGTGCCTTCGCGACGGCAAAAGCGGCAATTAGCTCCTACGTACCTGCTCATTCTCGTTTCTACCTCTCAGACCCGGCGGCGTTTGGGTGGTCTACAACCGTTGTGAGGAATCGATGTGACATCTCTTATTGCGGATATCTCAAGCCCTGTGTTCTGCAGCGCGCGAACGGCAGACTCTCTACCCGAACCTGGTCCCTTGACCCAAACCTCCACGCGACGCAAACCCATAGCGAGGGCCTCCTCGGCGGCCTTTCCTGCAGCTAACTGACCCGCAAAAGGCGTCGATTTCCGGCTTCCTGAGATACCCATTTTCCCAGGAGTCGCCCACGAAATCACATTTCCCTCGCGATCGGTCAAGGTGACAATGGTGTTGTTGAAGGTCGCCAAAATATGCGCCACCCCCAGCGCTTCTACTTGCTTCGATTTCTTCCGTCGTCGTCGAGATTTTTCAGGTGGCACTCGATTTTTCCTTTCTCAACCGGACTAAGCCTGGGGAGCCTTTTTCCTGCCCGCTACGGTTCGGCGAGGCCCCTTACGGGTGCGAGAATTGGTTTTGGTCCGTTGACCGCGCGAAGGCAGTCCGCGCCGATGGCGCAATCCGCGATAGCAGCCAATATCCATGAGCCGCTTAATGTTCATGTTCACCTCGCCACGCAAACTACCCTCTATCTTATAGCTGGCCTCGATTATCTTTCGAAGCTGGTTCAATTCCTGCTCGCTAAGTGCATTTACACGGATGTGTGGATCAACTCCTGCTTGCTCGAGAATCCTGCCCGCGGACTTGATGCCGATGCCAAAGATAGCTGTCAGGCCAACCTCGATCCTTCTATCTCGCGGCAGATCTACTCCAGCAATTCGGGCCAATTCACTTGCTCCTTGTTATCCTTGTCGTTGTTTGTGTCGAGGATTGCGTTTACAGATAACCCGTACAACACCGTGTCGACGAATGATTTTACATTCCGAACACCGCCTACTAACTGAAGCCCTAACTTTCATAGCCTGACCTTTGACGCCGTTAACTAACCTCTGCGCCCCTGTATCCGTCCCTTCTTCATAAACCCTTCATAGTGCCTGGTCATCAATTGGGACTCGACTTGTTGTAAGGTATCGAGCGCGACCCCGACGATAATCAACAGACCGGTACCACCAAAAAATTGTGCGAAAGACGGAGCTACCATGAACTGTTGCGTGACGAAAAACGGGAAAATTGCCACGGAGGCCAAGGCAATGGCACCAGGCAGTGTAACCCGTGTCATGATTCGATCTATGTATTCGCTGGTGCGTTTACCCGGGCGCACACCGGGAATGAATCCACCGTGCTTCTTCATGTTGTCCGAAAGTTGGTTCGGATCCATGACGATAGCTGTGTAGAAATAACAGAAAAAAATGACCATCATTCCGTACACGAACCAATAAAACAATGATTCGGTCGAGAAGTAGGCCCCTACTGCCTCCATGACTCTGCTGTCAGGGAACATCTGTGTGATCGTCCCCGGCAGGAACATGATCGATTGAGCGAAGATAATGGGAATGACTCCCGCCGTGTTGATCCGAAGCGGAATATGAGTGGTTTGACCACCGTATACTCTGCGTCCCACGACTCGTTTGGCGTATTGAACCGGAATCCGACGTTGCCCCTGGGTCAGTAAGATCACGAATGCGACTACAGCAAACATCAACGCGATCAGGAATAATTCCTCGATGATATTCTTCCCGGCGCCACGGTTGATCATATAATGTGACCACTCGCTTTTTATAGCGAACGGCAGTTCAGCGACAATCCCGATAAAAATTATCAGAGAGATTCCGTTGCCGATCCCATACTCTGTTATCTGCTCACCTAGCCACATGATGAAGATCGTACCGGTTGTTATAGTCAGAACCGTCGCCAACGTGAAGCCCAAGCCAGGTTCGGGAACTGCCGGCAACCCTGACGCCGGCCCACGAATGCTCGCCAAAAAATAGCTAATCCCGAAGGCTTGGCCCGTTGCCAGTACGACGGTGCCGTAACGTGTATACTGAGTGATCTTCTTGCGGCCTTCTTCCCCTTCCCGTTGCAGTTTCTGGAAGTACGGGATGACTGCTCCCAGCAGCTGCAGAATGATCGAAGCACTTATGTACGGCATAATTCCGAGAGCAAATATGGTCCCCCTAGTGAACGCACCCCCGACAAACATGTCGTACAATCCGAAAAGGGTATTTCCAGATCCCGCAAAGAATTCCTGCAAAACCCTCAAATCAATTCCCGGAGCAGTAATCTGACCACCAATCCGATAAACGACCAAGAGGGACAAGGTAATGAGGATCTTCCTGCGAAGCTCGGGAATCTTGAAGCAGTTTCTCAAACTCTCGATCACGACTTGATCACCTCTGCTGTGCCGCCCGCCGCAGTTATCTTCCCACTGGCCCCTTTGGAGAACCCGTGGGCTCGAACAACCAAGGGCTTGGTGAGTTCACCCTCTCCCAATATCTTTATGGGCTTCGACCCACTACGAATCAATCGTTTCTCCCGCAGTTCATCCGGTCCCACTTCCCCTGACCAGTCCACGGCTTCGATAGCGGCCAGATTGACGACTTGGAATTCGGTCTTGAACTGCCTGTTCGAGAAACCAACCTTCGGGATGTGTCGAAAAAGCGGGAGTTGCCCACCCGCAAACCCGGTTCGACGACCACGCTTAGCACCTGAACGGACGCGTTGTCCCTTGTGTCCCTTGCCGGCTGTTTTGCCTGTCCCGGATCCAATCCCCTGGCCAAGACGCTTGGTTTTGCGCCGGAACCGACGTGGTAGTTTTAGGTTCTTGAGGTCCATCGATTAATCAGCCTAGTTGTCAATTTCTTCGACTTCAATGAGGTGTTCGACTTTTCTTATCATGCCCCGAATCTGAGGCGAATCCTCGTGCACGACCAAGTGGTGCAACCGTTTAATGCCCAAAGCTTCGATCGTGCCTTTCTGATTTCTCGCACGACCAATCGCGCTTCGACGTTGAATTATGGCTATCTTCATCGTTTACAGATCACCCGATCAAGGTCGAGACTTGAATGCCTCGTTCTCTCGCAACCATTTCCGCGTCCCGCATGTCAGCGAGCGCCGCCACCGTAGCCTTCACGACATTCTGGGTGTTGTTGGAGCCGAGCGACTTGGTGAGAATATCGTGAATACCGGCCAATTCGAGCACGATGCGTACCCCACCGCTAGCTATCACACCCGTCCCAGGTGCCGCGGGCTTAAACAGCACGCGGGCGGCGCTAAACTTCCCAATCGATTCATGAGGTATTGTTCCATTTACCACCGGCACGGCTACGACCGACTTCTTCGCCGCTTCGGTCGCTTTGCGAATAGCTTCCGCTATCTCACCAGCTTTACCGGCTCCGACTCCAACATGCCCGGCCCTGTCACCCACTACCACAAGTGCATTGAAGCTGAAGCGACGACCACCTTTACGTACGTGCGAAACACGCTTGATGCTGTTTTGCACCACAACTTCGCTGAGCTCGAGATCATTCAGATTTATTCTGTCTGCCACTATTGCTCCTTAAACCTGCAGGCCACCCTCGCGGACCCCATCTGCGACTGCTTTTACCACCCCGTGATAAAGAAAACCGCTTCGATCGAACACAACCTTTTCGACACCCTGTTCTTTTGCTTTTTCCGCTAGCATCTTCCCAACCTCTTTTCCCTGCGCCAGCCGGCTTTCGAATTTCATATCACGTAGCCCTGCCGACCGAGTCGATAAACTGGCCAGTGATTTTCCTACCGAGTCGTCGATAATCTGCGCTTCGATGTTGCGCAAACCGCGATACACCACCAAACGCGGCCGATCAGCTGTTCCCGCGACTCTCTTGCGAATGCGGTGACGGCGTCGCGCTCGCGCTTTCGCCTTATCAATCGTGTGCAGTTTAGTCGCCATTACGCTACCGCAGTCTTACCCGCCTTGAAGTAAATAACCTCGTCTTGGTAGCGGATGCCTTTCCCTTTGTAAGGTTCAGGTTTCCGCTTACTGCGGATATCCGCCGCTGCCTGTCCCACTTTCTGCTTGTCGATGCCACTCACGACGATTCGAGCCTGGGCCCCACCCTGCGGATCTTCGGTCGCGATATCTACCCCCTCCGGTGCTTCATACACAACCGAATGGGAATACCCGATCTCGAGGGTCAATCGCTTCCCTTGTACGTCGACGCGGAATCCAACCCCGTAAACGTCCAGGCGCTTCTCAAAGCCGGCGGTGACACCAGTCACCGCATTGGCAACCAATGAACGCACAAGACCATGAAGCGAACGAGCACTCTTAGTCTCGTCGAGCCGATTGACCTGCACAGTAATGTCGTCGAGCTCTATCGCTATCTGCGACGGATCGAAGGCGACATCCAGATTCCCTTTTGGGCCCTTGACGCTGATCGATCCGGCGCAGAGTGAGGCGTCGACGCCGCTCGGCAAAGATATAGGCTCAATTCCAACTCGTGACACCGATTGACTCCTGCTTACCAGACCTTACAGAGGACTTCACCACCAATACCGGCCGTGCGTGCTTCCCGATCGGTCATAACACCCTTCGATGTGGTTACGATTGCAATCCCAAGGCCTCTCAAAACCCTGGGTACTCTTTCTTTAGACGCATAATGGCGAAGACCGGGCTTACTCACACGTTCCAATCCTCGGATGATGTTTTTGTTTTCCTCTTGATAGCGCAGATAAAGCCGCAGCACCCCTTGTTTATTATCCTCGATATGGGCAAAGTTATCGATGAACCTGTTTTCAGCCAAGACTCGGGCGATCTCTCGCTTCAGCTTAGAAGCGGGCACATCGACGCTTCTGTGTTTCGCACCAGAAGCATTCCGAATGCGGGTCAGCATATCGGCGATCGGATCGGTCATACCCATCAGGCGCGTCTCCTTTACCAGCTAGCCTTGGTCACGCCGGGGATCTCTCCCCGAAGAGCCAGGGTCCGAAAGCAAATCCGACAGAGGCCGAATTTCCGATATACTGCCCGAGTTCTACCGCAGTTATGACACCTAGTATACTTCCGGACCGCAAATTTGGGCTCTCGTTCCGCCTTTATTAATAGACACTTTCTTGCCATCGAGTTGCTCCGTTAGTTACTGAACGGCACGCCGAAAAACCGCAGCAGCTCGATCGCTTCGTCGTCCGTGCCAGCAGAGGTCACCATAGTAATATTCATGCCTCGCACTCGATCAATCTTGTCGTAATCCATTTCGGGAAAGATGATCTGTTCTTTCACACCCATATTGAAGTTGCCACGCCCATCGAAGCTTTTTGTGGACAAGCCGCGAAAATCGCGAACTTGTGGCAATGCAAAATTGATTAAGCGATCGGAAAAGTCATACATGCGCTTTCGGCGCAACGTTACTGAACAACCAACCACCATCCCTTCGCGAATCTTGAAGTTCGAAATCGCCTTCTTCGCTTGCCTTGGTGCCGGTTGTTGGCCGGTTATCGCTTTCAAATCCGCGAAGGCGCCGTCGATCAGCTTAGAATCTTGGGATACCTCGCCGACACCCATGTTGACTACAACTTTTTGCAGGCGGGGAACCTGCATCGGATTTGCATAGCCAAACTTCTCGATCATCGCCGGCATGATCTCGGCTATATATTTGTCTTGCGAAAAAGAAGCCATCAAATCACCGTGAATCTATCATTTCGCCACTTCGCGCCGACGTGCGAACATATTTACCGTTCTCCAGCTGCTTCTTGCGAATTCGTGTCGGCTGATCCGTATCTCCACACACAACCATGAGATTCGAAATATGGATCGACGCTTCGCGTTCAATTATCCCCCCTTGAGGGTCTCGGCGAGTGGGCCGGGTGTGTCGCTTCATCATGCGGATACCCTCAACGATTGCCCGCTCATTACCCTTCACAATACTCAACACCTTGCCGCGCCTACCTGCCTCGTTGCCACTTATGACCTGAACCATATCTCCCTTGCGGATGTTCATACTACTTCCGGCGCTAGAGAGACGATACGCATAAATTGCCGATCTCGGAGCTCCCTCGCTACGGGACCGAAAATACGCGTACCCCTCGGCTCCTTATCGTCGTTGATCAAGACCACCGCGTTCTCATCGAAACGGATGTACGAGCCGTCGGATCGT
The DNA here is from genome assembly GCA_964401715.1 of uncultured Gemmatimonadaceae bacterium. Lineage (GTDB taxonomy): Bacteria > Latescibacterota > UBA2968 > UBA8231 > UBA8231 > CAYNZV01. The sequence continues at coordinate 11,376 of CAYNZV010000027.1, forward strand.
CGGTATTCTTTTTTAGCCCGCACTACCACAGCTCTCGCGACCTCGCCTTCTTTGATCGGTCCGTTCGGGATTACATCGTACAGAGAAACGACGATCGTATCCCCGACGGTAGCATAACGCTTCCTAGACCCGCCCAATACCCGGATACAACGACCTCGGCGAGCCCCTGCGTTGTCCGCCATCTTGACGACAGAGTATTCGTGGATCACAATGCCCAACCTACCATCATAGTACTTCTACTACCCGCCATCTTTTCCTCTTGCTCAAAGGCCGGCATTCTTCGATACGAACCGAATCGCCCACCTTTGATGTTTCATTCTCGTCATGCGCCACAAACTTTGCCGTTCGGCGAATAACGCGACCATACAGTTTGTGCAGTATTCGTTGTTCGACGGCGATCACCCGCGTCTCGGTGTTGTTTGCGTTTATCACCGTACCTTCCGTTCTCCGACGCGCCAACCTGCGTTGCTCTGCCAAAACTTAGGCCTCCCCCCCGGGCAATGGATACACGCCCGATCGATGTTCCTTCAACACGGTATTTACACGCGCAATTTCCCGGCGCACCTCGCGCAACCTGATTGGACTGGCCAGTTGACTAGATGCATGTTGGAACCTGAGATTAAAACCCTCTTCCTGCAGTTCCTCGAGGCGCGCTGCCACCTCTTCCAAGTTCATTTCGCGGAGCTCATGCGCCTTCATGCCGAACCAACCCGTTGCACAAACTTCGTTTTGATTGGCAATTTGTGACCCGCACGCCTAAAAGCTTCCTTAGCCACATCGGATGAAACACCCGCCAATTCAAAAACCACCCGCCCCGGCTTAACCACAGCTACCCAACCCTCAGGCGCCCCTTTACCCTTACCCATACGAGTCTCGGCCGGTTTTTTGGTGATCGGCTTGTCTGGAAATACCCTTATCCAAAGCTTACCCGTTCTGCTGATGAATCGACTGACCGCGATACGGGCGGCTTCGATCTGGTTGCTCGTTATCCATCCCGGCTCCATTGCTTTCAGGCCGAATTCGCCGAAGGATACCATCTCGCCACCCTTAGCCTGTCCGCGCATACGACCACGGGCCTGCTTCCTCCACTTCGACTTTTTCGGCATTAACATGGCAGCAATATCCTAACTTGCAAACGAGTCCGAGTTTGAAATATCCGTGGCCGACGCCTCCTCCTCGACGACCTCGCCATGGCAAATCCAGACCTTAACTCCTACTGTCCCGGACATTGTGTACGCCGTTGCCATTGCATAGTCGATGTCAGCACGTAGCGTGTGTAATGGGACCCGTCCAGCCGGCTCCGAACGCTCTCTCCGTCCCATTTCTGAGCCGTTGATCCTCCCAGCACAGACGATTCGTATCCCTTCTGCCCCCATTCGCATCGAGGAAGCCACCGCCTTCTTTACGGCACGGCGGAAGGCGACGCGTTGCTGCAACTGTCGCGCCAGATTGTCGGCCACCAACTGTGCATCCAACTCGGGCTTCTTGATCTCTTGGATATTAAGAGAGACATCTTTTGCCGTAAGCTCCTTGAGCTCATCCCTCAGCTTGTCCACTTCCGCACCTCGTCTACCAATGGCGATGCCGGGACGTGCCGTGTGCACTTCCACCGTGACTCGCTTTGGTTGGCGCTCGATGTTGATTCGCGAGACGCCAGCTCGTTGAAGCCTCTGCTGCACGTAACGGCGCAACATCATGTCTTCTTTCAGCAGCTCGGAAAAATCCTTCTCGGCGAACCAATTGGAACGCCAACCTTTGATCACGCCGACTCTGAACCCGTATGGGTGCGTTTTTTGTCCCAATCCTTCTCCGATCAGCCTGGTTGGTTACCCACAATCATGGTAAGATGACTGTGTCCCTTGACAATGCGATCAGCGGAACCGCGTGCTCGCGGCCGCAGTCGCTTCAAAGATCGCGCTTGGTCTGCGTATACCTTGACCACGAACAGCTCGTCGGCATCGACGGGATTCTCCTCATCCTTGCTCAACGCGTTGGCGATCGCCGACCTCAACACTTTCTCTATTATCTTTGAAATTGGCTTGGTCGAAAAACGTAAGATATTCAATGCCTCTTCGACGGGCTTGTTCCGAATAAGGTCGATAACCTGCCTGACTTTGGTCGCCGGTACGCCGATGTTGGATTGATAAGCCCTCGCTTCCATCGCGACTATCTACGCAATCCGGTGGCTCGCTCGGTTAGCTTACCGCCGTGCCCCCTGAAGGTCCGGGTCGGCGAGAATTCACCGAGTTTATGACCCACCATATTCTCCGTAATGTAAACGGGGATAAATTTGTTCCCGTTGTGCACGGCCAAAGTATGTCCCACAAAATCAGGCGAGATGGTAGAACGTCGCGACCAAGTCTTCAGCACCTTTTTCTCGCCCGTTCGATTGAGTTCCTCAATTTTAGTCATGAGATGGGCATCAATGAACGGGCCCTTTTTTACCGATCTGGACATCTATACCTACTTGCTCTTACGCCGGCGAACTATCCAATCGTCCGACTTTATTCCCCGCTTGCGCGTCTTGTAACCCTTTGTCGGCTTGCCCCACGGCGTCACCGGATGCCGCCCACCGGAAGATTTCCCTTCTCCACCACCGTGCGGATGATCCACCGGATTCATTACCACCCCCCGCACCTTGGGCCGGCGACCCTTCCACCGTGCCCTTCCGGCTTTTCCAAGTACTATATTTTGGTGCTCCAGATTGCCGACCTGGCCAACCGTCGCATAACAGGTCGTCAAAACTTCGCGAATCTCGCCAGATGGCAATCGCAATTGGGCCCTCTTTTCATCGCGACCAAGTAGCTGTACGCCCGATCCCGCACTGCGAGACATCTTGCCGCCACCCTGAGGATACAACTCGATATTGTGCACGATAGTTCCCAAAGGAATCTTCTCCAGCGGCAACGCGTTGCCGACCTGAATGGGAGCTTCCGGACCCGACTGGACCGCATTTCCCTCGGCCAAGCCCTGAGGCGCAAGGATGTAACGTTTCTCACCATCAGCGTAAACCACAAGCGCGATAAATGCCGACCTATTGGGATCGTATTCTATGGAAACAACCTTACCGGGAACACCCATTTTGTTGCGGCGGAAGTCGATTTTACGATAGCGACGCTTGTGGCCACCACCACGACGCCGCATAGTCATGCGCCCTTGGTTATTCCGGCCTCCGGTCCTGGTACGCGACCCCAGCAACGATTTCTCAGGAGCCTTTTTGCTGATTCCCTCAAATGAGCTAACGGTCTTGTGTCGTTGTGTCGGCGTTACCGGTCTGAATTTCTTGACAGCCATTTCCGTTGAATTTCCTAGGCGGTTTCCAGAACGTTGATAGACTCGCCATCTTTCAAGGTGACGTAAGCTTTCTTCCACGCGGCCTTACGCCCAACAAAGGCCCCCTGCCGTTTCGGCTTCTGGGGAACTGAAACAGTACGCACGGACTCAACTTTCACGCCAAATATCGTCTCTACAGCGTGGCGAATTTGAATCTTGTTTGCGCGCTTGTCAACTTTGAATGCATACTGATTCCCTTCCCGGAGAATCGTCGCCTTTTCGGTAATGACCGGCCGCTGCAGAATGGTACGAGGATCACTCATTAGCGCTACTACTTTGCATTTCTGACAGTTTTTCCAATGCCAACCGGGTGAACAGAACTACATCAGCAGCCATCACGTCGTATGCACAGCAATTGGCTACCGGTCGAATCTCCACGCCGGGGATATTGCGGCACGACTTGTACATGATGCTGTTACTCTCTGGATTTACAAACAAAACCTTGGACGCATCCAAGCCGCAGGCAGATATGACGGCATGAAACAACCTAGTGCTTGGTTGTTCAAAATCGAAGTCTTCCACTACCTGGACATTCCCTGAAGCCCCTTTCAGAGTGAGGGCCGACCTGAATGCCAATCTCCGAAGCGACCTGGGCACATTCAATGAGTAATTGCGCGGCTTAGGCCCAAAAGCAACTCCTCCCCCACGTACAATGGGTGATCTCAATGATCCACGGCGAGCAATTCCGATCCCTTTTTGCCGATGTCGTTTTTTGCCCGTCCGGCAGATTTCAGACCGCGTCTTGGTGCTAGCATTTCCCTGCCGCTGATTGGTCTCGTAAGCCACCACGGAACGATACAAAGCGTAGTCCGACACCTTAGCCTCGAACAGATTCGCCGGGAGCTCAATCTCACCGTTCGGTTTTCCAGATTCGCTTTTCACCTCAACCGAAATAGCCATCACTACACCTTTATATCAATCCCAATTCCAGCCGGAAGATCTAGCTTCATGAGCGCGTCGACCGTCTGCGGCGTCGAATCATAGATGTCGATGAGTCGCTTGTGGACCCTGGTCTCGAACTGCTCACGAGACTTCTTATCTACGTGTGGCGACCTCAGCACGGTATAGATCGTGCGATCAGTTGGCAATGGCACGGGACCGGCGATCCTAGCCCCACTTCGCTTAACCGTTTGCACGATCTCATCGACAGACTTGTCCAATGCTGCGTGATCGTAAGCCTTGAGACGGATCCGGATTCGGTCGACTGCCACTCTTTATCTCCCTATGACCAGAAAGCCTTTTACTCCACCACTTCCGTAACGATTCCGGAACCGATGGTTCTCCCACCTTCACGAATAGCGAATTTGAGCGTTTGTTCGAGCGCGATGGGTTGAATCAGCTCGACTTCCATGTTCACGTTGTCTCCAGGCATGACCATCTCCGTGCCTTCGGGCAACTGAATAGAGCCAGTCACATCGGTAGTTCGGAAGAAGAACTGAGGCCGGTAACCGGTGAAGAAAGGCTTCTCCCGACCACCTTCCTTGCTGGTAAGGACGTAAACTTCGGCCTTGAATTTGGTGTGCGGGGTAATGGATCCGGGATGGCAGACTACCATTCCGCGCATGAGCTCTTCTTTTTCAACGCCACGCAGAAGCAAACCGACGTTGTCACCAGCCTCGCCTTCATCTAGGAGTTTGCGAAACATTTCTACGCCGGTACAGACCGTCTTGCGGGTGTCGCGAATCCCGACGATCTCCACCTCTTCGCTGGTCTTGACAATACCGCGCTCGATGCGTCCAGTCCCCACGGTTCCCCTCCCCGTGATGCTGAAGACATCTTCCACCGGCATCAGAAAAGGTTGATCGACTGGACGCTGCGGTAGCGGGATGAACTCGTCTACCGCCGCCACCAGAGTATCGATAGACTGAGAACCTGTCTCGCCAGCGTCACCTTCAAGAGCCTTCAGCGCGGAGCCACGAATAACAGGTGCGTCGTCACCGGCGAAATCGTATTCGGAAAGCAGCTCTCTAGTCTCCAGCTCTACCAGGTCCAGTAACTCCTCGTCATCCACCATGTCGACCTTGTTCAGATAGACAACGATCTGAGGAACGTTTACCTGACGAGCCAGCAAAATGTGTTCGCGCGTTTGAATCATCGGACCATCAGCAGCACTCACCACCAGGATCGCACCATCCATCTGAGCGGCACCGGTGATCATGTTTTTGATGTAGTCAGCATGACCCGGGCAGTCGACGTGCGCATAGTGCCGGTTCTCGGTCTCGTATTCCTGGTGCGAGACGTTGATCGTTACCCCGCGGGCTTTTTCCTCTGGAGCATTGTCGATCTCGTCAACCGCACGCGCTTCGGCCAAGCCCTTGCTTGCCAGATGCAGGGTAATCGCCGCCGTTAACGTGGTCTTGCCGTGGTCCACATGACCAATCGTTCCGATGTTTACGTGCGGCTTAGTGCGCTCGAATTTCTCCTTGGCCATCTCTTTACTTTCTCCTTATATGGGTCACGCCGACCCGTCGGTACCGGTCTTCGTTCCAACTGTTTTGGTGGCGATCTCATCAGTGATCTGCTGAGGAACCGCCTTATACTTGGCAAACTGCAGTGTGAAAACGCCCCGTCCTTGAGTAAGGGAACGCAGGCGCGTAGCGTATCCAAAAGTTTCCGCCAACGGAACCAGTGCGGTGATTACCTGGGCATCCGACCTAGGGTTGACTCCTTGAACATTTCCTCGATGCGAATTGATATCCCCTATTACCTCTCCCAAGTATTGCTCGGGCACGACAACCTCAAGTTCCATTACTGGCTCCATCAGATAGGGCGCCGAACGGCGGGCACCGTCCTTAAATGCCATGGACCCCGCAACTTTGAAAGCAACCTCCGAGGAATCGACTTCGTGGAAGGAACCGTCCACCAACATCACCTTGACATCTTCGATGGGGAATCCGGCGACGGGACCGGCTGACATCGCCTCACGAATTCCGTCGCGCACGGGAGATATATACTCCCTAGGGATGTTGCCACCTTTGATATTGGACTCGAAGACCAATCCGCTTCCTGCCTCTCCCGGTTCCATCTCTATTTCAACGTGCCCAAACTGGCCTCGACCACCAGACTGCCGCACAAATCTCCCTGTAGCTTCCACCGGTTTCGCCAAGCCTTCCTTGTAAGCCACCTGTGGGCTACCAACGTTTGCTTCCACCTTGAACTCCCGGATCATACGATCTATCAGGATCTCCAAGTGCAACTCTCCCATCCCCGATATGATCGTCTGACCGGTCTCGTCGTCGATACGCACCTTGAAAGTCGGATCCTCCTCGCTGAGCTTTTCGAGCGCCGCGTATAGATGCCCTTGATCCGCCCTGGTTTTCGGTTCGATTGCTATGTGAACCACCGGATCCGCAAAGTCAATCTTCTCAAGGATGACGGGGTTATTCTCATCGCAAAGGGTATCGCCGGTCGTGGTACCCTTCAGGCCCACCACGGCAACAATGTCTCCGGCGTAGACTTCCTTGCGTTCGCTACGATCATTAGCATGCATTTCGAGAATTCTCGAAATGCGCTCCCGGCGACCGGTGTTAGCGTTGTAGACATAGGAACCAGCCATCAGTGTTCCAGAATAGATCCGGACGAAGCTAAGCCGGCCCACAAATGGGTCGGTCATAATCTTGAAAGCCAACGCGGCGAGTGGTGCGTCGTCATCCGGCTGACGCGTTACTGCTTCTTCGGAGTCGGGCAACGTGCCGGAGACTTGTGGTACATCCGCAGGTGATGGCAGATATTTCACCACCGAGTCTAGCAGACGCTGGACTCCTTTATACCGAAATGCACTGCCGCAGATTACTGGGACCGCCTTGAGAGCTATCGTCGCCTGGCGCAGGGCAGTTTCTATTTCGAGGGAGCCGATCTCGTCACCCTCGAGGAACTTCTCCAACAATCCGTCATCGAACTCCGCCACGGCCTCTAACATCTTCTCGCGATATATCATGGAATTGTCGACGAGATCGTCTGGAATGTCATCCACGAAGAATTCGACTCCGTGGGTCCCCTCTTCGTAGGTCACCGCCTTCATGTCGATGAGATCGATCAGACCGGTAAACGTCTCACCCGAACCGATTGGAAGTTGAATGGGGACGAAATTGCTGCCCAAGCGCTGGCCCAGCATATCGAGAACGTGGTAGAAATCCGCGCCGTTCCTATCCATTTTGTTGACGAAAGCGATCCGCGGAACGCTATAACGGTCAGCTTGCCGCCACACCGTTTCTGACTGGGGCTCGACTCCTCCGACAGCACAAAAAACCCCTACGGCTCCATCCAAGACCCGCAGGGATCGTTCGACCTCCGCCGTAAAGTCAACGTGGCCGGGGGTATCGATGATATTGATTCGGTGGCCGCCCCAAAGACATGTGGTAGCAGCTGACGTAATGGTAATGCCGCGCTCACGCTCCTGATCCATCCAGTCCATCGTGGCAGTGCCTTCATGGACCTCGCCCATCCGATGCAGCCGACCCGTATAAAACAGGATACGTTCGGTGGTTGTGGTTTTACCGGCATCAATATGAGCGGCAATTCCGATATTGCGGGTGGTATCTATCTCGTATTCGCGCGTCATTTTTTCAAACTAAAACCTGAAATGTGCGAATGCCTTGTTCGCGTCAGCCATTCGGTGGACATCTTCGCGTTGACGGACCGCACCGCCTTCTCCGCGCGCAGCGGCCATGAACTCGTTGGCCAGACGTTCTGCCATGGTCCGCTCGGAGCGCTCACTGGCAAACCGGATAAGCCACCGGATCGAACGCGCAGTGCGTTCTTCCGGTCGAACTTCGATCGGGATTTGATAAGTCTGGCCTCCGACCCGGCGCGAGCGAACCATAACCATGGGCTTGGCGCTTTCGACCGCCTTTTGAAATACTTCGATGCCATCTTGCTCCGATTTCCCATTCACGATGTCGATGGCACCATAGAAAATCTTCTCTGCAACACTCTTCTTGCCCTTCTTGATCAGACTATT
>CAYNZV010000027.1:19768-47488 GCA_964401715.1 uncultured Gemmatimonadaceae bacterium
CGCCCCCCGCGAACGAGAACGATGGAGTGTTCCTGCAGATTGTTGCCTTCACCCGGGATATATGCCGTCACTTCTATTCCTGTCGTCAATCTGACACGAGCCATTTTCCGTAGCGCCGAGTTCGGTTTTTTGGGAGTGGACGTGTATACACGCGTACACACTCCGCGACGTTGCGGGCATTTGTCGAGCGCTGGCGCATCCTTCTTCTTGTAGATCTTTTTGCGTCCCTTGCGAATCAGTTGGCTAATGGTCGGCAAGTATTAATATCACTCCTTAAAACTCATAAAAATGGTAAACTTTAAACTTAAGGTTCGTTTTTCCGTATGTCAACAGATCACTCCTCTAAGGCGCCGATACTCACTTCCTCCAGATGCTCGGAGCTACCGTTTGTCCCGCCTCCGTTTCCTTCGCTGAAATCGTCGTAGGTGACGGTTCGATACACTTGGCTGCCGGTGCCTGCCGGAATAAGCCGGCCGATGATGACATTCTCCTTCAAACCTCGCAAGTGGTCGATCTTACCTTGGACGGCCGCTTCAGTCAGCACCCGGGTGGTTTCTTGGAAGGAAGCCGCGGAGATAAAGCTGTCGGTCCGCAACGAGGCTCTGGTTATTCCCAGCAAGATCGGTTGGCAGGTGGACGGATCGCCTCCCTCCATCAGCACCTTCTGGTTTTCTTTGTTGAAGCGGATCTTGTCCACTTCCTCGCCTTCCAAGAAGTTGGTGTCGCCCGGGTCCACGACCCGCACTTTCTGCAGCATCTGCTTGACAATCACCTCGATGTGTTTGTCGTTGATCTCCACCGCCTGCAATCGGTAGACATCTTGGATCTCGTTGACAAGGTATTCTTGAACCTTGTTGACTCCCTGAACCCGGAGGATGTCGTGGGGATTAACCGACCCCTCTGAAAGCCGTTCGCCGGCGAACACCCGATCACCATCATGGACGCGCAGATGCTTGCCGTACGGTACCAAATATTTGCGCTCTTCGCCGTCATCTCCCGTAACAATCAGCTCACGATTACCGCGCACCAACCCGCCGAGACGTACCGTTCCATCGATCTCGGAAATAACCGCCGGCTCCTTGGGACGACGAGCTTCGAACAGCTCTGCAACTCGCGGTAGGCCACCGGTGATGTCGCGAGTTTTGGCGCGTTCGCGGGGTATCTTCACCAGCACCTGCCCGGCGGGAACATCGACCTTGTCATTCACCAGCAGACGGGCCCCGATTGGTATGATATAGGTACGCTTGCCCAGATCCTTGCTGTCGACTTCAATCTGTGGACTCAAAGAGCGGTCGCGCTGTTCGACAATGCTGCGGGCACTCATACCGGTGGCCTCGTCGAATTCCTCCCGCATCGTCACACCTTCTTCAATGTCGACGAACGTCACCTCCCCGGGCCGATCACTGATTATGACGATGCTGTAGGGATCCCATTCGTAGAGGACCTGGGTAGATTCCACTTCCTGCTTGTCATCTACCTTCAGATGGGCGCCGTACGGAACGTTGACGCGCGACCGCACCCGATTTTGCTCGTCGAGCAACTCGATCTCGCCATTACGGCCAATTACGGTGAGACCGAGATCTGGATGATCTACGGTGTTGACGTTGACCAGATTCACCGTTCCCTGTCGCCGAGCGGCGATCTGCGACTGCTCGGCGATGCGGCTGGCAGTGCCCCCGATGTGGAAGGTGCGCAAAGTCAGCTGCGTGCCCGGCTCGCCGATGCTCTGGGCAGCGATCACTCCGGTAGCTTCGCCGATATTGACGGGCTTACCGGTTGCCATGTTGCGCCCGTAACACTGGATGCAGACGCCCCTCTCGGACTCACAGGTGAGCACCGATCGAATCAGTAGTTGTTCTAAGCCTGCCTGAGCGATTCGATTGGCATCTTCCTCCTCTAGGAGGGTGCCAACCGGCACTACGACATTACCATCGGCATCGATTGCATCTTCGAGAATCACACGTCCCACGATTCGATCTGCCATCGGTTCGACGATCTCCTCGCCGTCTTTCAAGGCGCCTATCCACAAACCTTGGACAGTGCCGCAATCCGCTTCGCTGATCACCACATCTTGGGCTACGTCAACCATGCGTCGGGTCAAATATCCGGCTTCGGCTGTCTTGAGTGCCGTATCGGCCAACCCCTTGCGAGCACCGTGAGTAGAAATAAAGTACTCCAGAACTGACAGACCTTCTTTGAACGAGGCAATGATTGGCGTTTCGATGATCTCGCCAACAGCACCAGTCAGCTTCTTTTGGGGCTTGTTCATCAATCCCCGCATTCCACCCAGCTGTTTGATCTGGTCCTCATTACCACGGGCACCGGAATCTTCCATTATGAAAACGGAATTGAAACCCTCCTCCGCTTCCTCGAGAGTTTTCTGAGTTGCCCGCGACACAGCGGAAGTAGCGTGAGTCCATATATCGATAATCTTGTTATACCGTTCCCCGTCAGTGATGATTCCGTTGGCGTACTGATCACCAACCTTTTCGACCTCGGTTAATGCTTCGTTAATCAGCTTGTCTTTATCTTTGGGCACGACCACATCGTCGATTGCAATAGTGATTCCGGCCAAGGTCGCACTTTGGTAGCCAAGCTTTTTCAGCTGATCCACAAATTCCGCTGTACGCCGATTACCCAGATGGCGATGCACCTGGGAAGTAATCTGCTTAATGTCGCTTTTCGCAACGGCGCGATTGATGAATTCGATCTCGTCTGGAAGCACTTCGTTGAAGATCAGGCGACCGGCAGTAGTATCGACCATCTCCCCATCGACGCGAACCTTTATGGGCTGGTGCAGCTTCACTCTGCCAGTTTCGTAGGCGCTTCGCGCCTCCACAGAGTTGGCAAACCTGCGCTCGTTCTCTCCTGCTTCACTGAACCTTACTTTGGTCAGGAAGTTGCTACCCAAAACAATGTCCTGGGGACTGTCCATCAGCACCGGCTCTCCATCTGCCGGCTTGAGGATGTTGTTGGAGGCCAGCATTAGGAGTCGAGCTTCAATCTGAGCCTCAAAGGAAAGGGGCACGTGTACCGCCATCTGATCCCCGTCGAAGTCGGCGTTAAAAGCAGCACAAACCAGCGGATGCAAGCGGATCGCCTTGCCTTCGACCAGAGTGGGCTGGAACGCTTGGATGCCAAGACGGTGTAATGTCGGAGCGCGATTAAGTAACACGCAGTGATCTTGAATGATTTCTTCCAGGATATCCCAAACCTCGGACCGTTCACGCTCCACCAGTTTCTTCGCGCTCTTGACAGTCTGTACCATACCCTTTTCCTCGAGCTTCTTGATCACGAACGGCTTGAACAGCTCGAGCGCCATGCTCTTAGGAAGACCGCATTGATGCAGCTTGAGTTCGGGGCCCACAACGATTACAGAACGGCCCGAATAGTCGACTCGTTTGCCGAGTAAGTTCTGCCGAAAACGGCCCTGCTTGCCTTTCAGCAGATCGCTCAGAGACTTCAGCGATCGGTTACCATCGCCTCTCACGGCACGAGAACGACGACCATTGTCAAACAGCGCGTCCACGGCTTCCTGCAACATCCGTTTTTCGTTGCGCAGGATCACCTCCGGCGCTTTAATGCTTATAAGCTTCTTAAGACGATTATTGCGATTGATGACGCGACGATAGAGGTCGTTGAGGTCGGAAGTTGCGAAGCGACCACCCTCCAACGGCACCAGAGGTCTGAGATCCGGCGGAATAACTGGTATGTTGTCCAAGATCATCCAATCGGGGCTGTTCTCGGATTGCCTGAACGCCTCGACTACCTTAAGTCGCTTGAGCGCTTCCTGCTTCCGTTGGATGGAAGTCTCCATTCGCACTTGGGTGCGCAAATCTGCCGACAGCTCCTCGATGTCAATGGCGGAAAGAAGCCTCTTGACTCCCACGGCTCCTATATCTACCTCCGGCTCAAACCCTTGCTCGCGGAGTTCCATAAGTTCCTCTTCCGTGAGCAAGCTTTTTTCTTCGATGGGCGCATTCTTGGGATCGACCACCACATACGACTCGTAGTAGAGAATACGCTCCAAATTGCGCATCGTAATGTCGAGCAGAGCCCCTATTCTCGACGGCAAAGACTTGAAGTACCAAATATGCGACACCGAAACGGCGAGTTCGATGTGCCCCAAGCGCTCGCGTCGTACTTTTGCCTGCGTTACCTCGACGCCGCAGCGATCGCAAACCACCCCGCGGTATCTGATGCCTTTATATTTCCCGCAGTGACAGGTCCAGTCTTTCACGGGGCCAAATATGCGTTCGCAGAAAAGGCCGTCTCGTTCTGGCTTGAAGGACCGGTAGTTTATTGTTTCCGGCTTGGTCACCTCTCCATGTGACCACCCTCGAATGGTATCGGGAGATGCGAGTTGAATCCTAATCGAATCGAAGTCAATCGCTTTTCTCGAAATCATTGAACTTTCTAGCAAGGCAGCCCCCTTTTTGTAGGTATCTGGGTCGTCAATATGACCCGACGACACTGCTGTCTTCGAGAATTACATCGAGGCACAAACTCTGTAGCTCCTTCACCAGGACGTTGAACGACTCGGGAACGCCCGGCTCTGGAGGATTCTCCCCTTTCACAATGGCCTCGTAGATCTTGGAACGACCGGCCACGTCATCCGACTTAACCGTCAACATCTCTTGCAATGTATACGCCGATCCGTAAGCCTCCAGCGCCCAAACCTCCATTTCTCCAAATCTTTGTCCACCGAACTGGGCTTTGCCACCAAGAGGTTGTTGGGTAACTAAAGAGTACGGTCCGATCGAGCGTGCGTGGATCTTGTCGGCTACGAGGTGCGAGAGCTTGAGGATATAGATGTAACCGACCGTCACGCGCTTATCGAACCGCAGGCCGGTTCGACCGTCGTAGAGCATCGATTTGCCGTCTGTATCCAATCCCGCGGCCACTAGATTCTCCTTCACCTCTTCTAACGAAGCACCGTCGAAAACCGGCGTGGCAATGTGCATATCCAGGGAGTTCGCCGCCATCCCCAAGTGTGTCTCAAAGATCTGACCCAAGTTCATACGCGATGGAACGCCCAACGGGTTAAGGCAGATATCGATGGGCGTTCCGTCTTCCATGTACGGCATATCCTCTTCCGGGACAACCTGCGCCACGACCCCTTTGTTCCCATGGCGGCCTGCCATCTTGTCTCCCACCGCAAGCTTGCGCCTCTTGGCGACGAAGACCTTGACCAACTGAACAATCCCCGGGGGCAACTCATCGCCCCGGGTGAGCCGTTCGATCTGCCGGTCAGCTTGTTCCGATGTCAGCTGTAGCTGCTCTTTTGCATAGTGCAGCAGCTCATCGACCTTGGCACTGACTCTGTCGTTGTCGGTCCATCCATCTTCTGGGATCACCTCGAAGAAATTGACACGCTCGAAAAACTTTGCGCTTATCTGGGTTCCTTCGCGCACAACCAAGCTATCGTCTTCGCGGTTACGCAAGCGACCTAGACGATGTCCTTTCAACAGCTCTTCCAGTTGCCGTTCGAACTCGCTGCGCAACTGATGCAATTTCTGCTCTGCTTCTGAACGCAGTTCCTCCACAGCGATCTTCTCGCGCTTGCGCGACCCTTCGCTGCGTTCTTTGCGCGAAAACACACGTCGGTCGATCACTACCCCCTCCATGCCCGGGGGAGCCTTCAACGAAGCGTCGCGTACGTCGCCCGCTTTCTCACCGAAGATGGCCCGTAAAAGTCGTTCTTCGGGTGATAACTCAGTCTCCCCTTTGGGTGTGACCTTGCCTACCAGGATGTCACCGGGGACGACCTCAGCCCCGACTCGGATAATGCCCTCGTCATCGAGGTTGCGGACGGCAATCTCGCTTACGTTGGGTATCTCCCTAGTGATTTCTTCTTGTCCGCGCTTGGTGTCGCGCACCTGTAACTCGAACTCCTCGATGTGCACGGAGGTGAAGATATCGTTCTTCAAAAGCCGCTCGCTTATGACTATAGCATCTTCGAAATTGTAGCCGTTCCATGGCATGAATGCCACCAACACATTCATACCCAGAGCCAAATCGCCGTGCTCGGTGGCAGGCCCATCCGCCAACACGTCGCCGGTAGACACCTTGTCTCCCCGATTCACCAAGGGCCTCTGGTTGATGCAGCAATCCTGGTTGGATCGGCTAAACTTGACCAGCTTGTACTCGTCATTGTCCGCAGTGTCCAACGGTGTGAGCGGCGTGCTGTGTTTCTTGTCGCGGTGGACAACGATCCTATCTGCTTCCACGGAAACCACCTCACCCGGATTCTGTGCCAAAACGAGCGCACCTGAATCCCGCGCCACCTTCGACTCCATGCCCGTACCCACGCGAGGAGCCTGCGGAAAAAGCAGTGGCACCGCTTGACGTTGCATGTTCGATCCCATGAGGGCACGGTTAGCATCGTCGTGTTCGAGGAACGGAATCAACGCTGCGGCTGCACTTACCAGCTGCTTTGGGGACACATCCATATAATGAACTTCGTCTGGAACCACCATCGGGTAGTCATCGCGACGTCGCGCCTTTACTAAGGTATTGACGAAATTCCCACTATCACTTAGTGGTTCGTTTGCTTGCGCGATTGTGTATCGATCCTCTTGATCCGCGGTGAGGAACTCGATGTCATTGGTAACCTTGCCGTTAACCACCTTGCGATACGGGGTTTCCACAAATCCAAATGAGTTAACTTGGGCGTAGGTGCTGAGCGACGAGATCAAACCTATGTTAGGACCCTCAGGAGTCTCGATCGGGCAGATTCGACCGTAGTGGGTATAATGCACGTCGCGTACCTCAAAACCAGCGCGGTCTCTACTTAACCCCCCTGGCCCGAGAGCGCTCAACCGGCGCTTGTGCGTCAATTCGTCTAACGGGTTCGTTTGCTGCATAAACTGAGAAAGTTGACTGCTCCCAAAGAAAGCCTGTACCACCGTCGATACCGTCCGCGCATTCACCAAATCGTGGGGAGTCAGTTGATTTTCATCGCGCAGGCTCATGCGTTCGCGAATCGTGCGCGACATCCGGGTCAAGCCGATGCTGAACTGGTTGGAAAGAAGTTCTCCGACAAGACGAACCCGTCGATTTCCTAAGTGATCGATATCGTCAGTATTTCCTTGACCGACCCTGAGGCCCAGCAGATACCTGATGATAGCTATGAAATCCTCCAAATGGAGGATTGTGCTCTCGAACGGAATGCCCACGTCGAGCCTGCTATTGATGCGATAGCGGCCAACATCGCCGAGATTGTACCGTTTCGGATTGAAGAATAGGCGCTCCAGTAAACCCCTAGCGGTTTCGATGTTGGGCGGGTCGCCAGGTCGCAGCAAATTGTAGATCCGGGTCAGCGCTTCTTCCTCATCCTCGCTGGGATCCTTGTTGAGCGTATTCTCGATGACGCCGGGATCGGTCCCTTCTGGAAGTGCTATAACCGTCAACTTCCTAAACCGGGCTTTTTTGAGAGCCTCGACGTGTTCTTCGGTGATAGTGTCATACGCACCAAGAATGACCTCGCCGGTCTTCTTGTCGACGACATCCTGGCTGGCGTTCATCCTGCCAACGATCTCTTCGTCGATCACGGCGTCGGCATCTTCGCGGAACAGCGATAGGATCTCGCCATTCTTGGAGAAACCGAGAGCCCGTAGCAACAACGTCACCGGGAGCTTTCGACGGCGGTCGATGTGGACATACATTATGTCGTTGATGTCCATGCTGAACTCCAGCCAAGGTCCCTTGTACGGAAGGATCCTCGCAGAGAGCAATCTCTTGCCATTTGGATGCATCGTCTCGTCGAAGAATACCCCTGGAGATCGGTGCAGCTGACTGACGACTACGCGTTCGGCGCCGTTGACGATGAACGTCCCCTGTTCGGTCATCAATGGAAGCTCGCCGAGAAAGACCGACTGCTCGACCACATCTTTAATTGGGTTTTCTTTACTTTCCTTGTCTCGGGTTACCAATCGCAAAACCGCTCGCAATGGTGCGGCGAAAGTCATTCCGCGCTCTCGGCATTCTTCTTGACTGTAACGCGGATTACCGATGGAATAGTCCACGTATTCAAGGGAGTAGATGCCGTGGGTATCGCCTACCGGGAAGATGCTTCCGAATACCAGATGGAGGCCTCTGTTTTTCCGCTTGTCAGGTGGTAGGTTTAGCTGCAGAAACGAATCATAGGAATCGATTTGGATCGAAAGGAGATTCGGCATCTCGACCACTTCGGCGATTTTGCCGAAACTGCGGCGCTGGGTACAGCCATTGTTTGCTGACAACGGTAAACGCTCCTTACAGTTCGATCAGTTCAAGGCAAAAGCTCACGAAACAACGTGCTGCGCCGTTCGCGCGGCCAGCAACCCATGAGCTTCGCGACAGTAATCAGTGGATGTTGCTGGATTATAAAGCAAATAAAAACCAGTCAAAGTGCAGCAACTGCGCTAAGCTAAGCGCATCGCACTCATTTTATCTCCACGGTCGCCCCGGCGTCCTGCAGGCGATTCTGTATATCCTCGGCCTCCTGTTTGGTTACTTCCTCTTTCACAGGATTCGGAGCATCATCGACCAGCGCCTTGGCCTCTTTGAGCCCCAAGCTGGTGATCTCGCGAACCACCTTTATGACCTGGATCTTCTTCTCTCCGGCGCCAGTTAGGACGACGTCAAATGAGTCTTTCTCCTCTTCTGCCGCACCACCGGCGTCACCACCCGCGGCCACAGCACCAGCCATCATAACAGGTGCGGCAGCCGACACCCCAAACTTCTCTTCGAGAGCTTTCACCAACTCAGCAAGTTCGAGAACGGACAGGCCCCCGACGGTATCTATCAGTTCGGCAACCTTGGCGCTCGGGGCCGCTGTTTCCTCGGTCATTTTATCCTCCTATCATATATTAGAGTTCGATTTTTGATCGTTGTGTCAGTTAAGCCGGATCAGCGGCTTCGGCCTGCTTTTCTTGTGCGGCGGACAATACCCCAACCAGATTCCTCAGCAATCCATTCAGCACTGCGGCGAATCCATAGATTGGGCTCTGCACCGTGCCCACCAGCTTGCACAGTAGTTCTTGATGGGACGGAAGCGAAGCTATTTCCTTGACTTTGTCCGGCATGAGCAACTCTGTGCCGAACAAACCCATTTTGATCGCGATTTTTCCATCGTTATCCGCATATTCCTGCAAAATCTTCGCCGATTCGACCGGATCATCGCCGCCAAACGCCATAGCCGTAGGACCGGTCAAATGCTCGACTAGCCTTTCCAAACCAGCGGCTTCCGCAGCACGTTTGGCCAACCGGTTCTTCACGACCTTGTAGTCAACCGAGGCCCCCCGCAGCTTCCTGCGCATTTCCGTTACGGTCCCTACGTCCATGCCAGTGAAATCGGCAAGAAAGATCGTCTTGGCCGCGCTCATGGATTTGGTGAGCTCGGCTACGGTCTGTTCTTTTTCTGCTGTTGCCATCAGATAGCTCTCAAGGTGAAGTTAGGCTGCCAGGGCCGAGCGATCCACGCGAATCCCGGGCCCCATTGTAGAAGACAGAATCATTTTGCGAACGTACTGTCCCTTCGCCACCGCCGGTTTCGCACGTAAAATCGCATCTGTAAAAGCCTGCGCGTTTTCCAGAAGGGCGTTGGCTTCAAACGAGAGTTTGCCGATCGGCGCCTGGGCGTTGTTCCCAGACTTGCTATCGGCCCGAAACTCAATACGACCAGCTTTGGCATCGCGGACAGCCTGACCGATTTCCCGAGTCACCGTTCCGGTCTTCGGATTTGGCATCAGGCCGCGCGGACCAAGCACACGTCCTAGTTTACCTACTTGCCCCATCATATCAGGCGAAGCGATGACCATGTCGAAATCAAGCCAGCCACCCTGAACCTTTTCCACCAAGTCCGCAGCGCCGACAAAGTCGGCGTCGGCCTCCTTGGCATCGGCCTCTAAATCCCCTTGCGTGAACACCAGCACACGAACCGTCTTCCCCGTGCCGTTTGGTAACATGACGGTACCTCGAAGAATCTGATCGGCGTGCCTTCCATCGACCCCAAGATGGAAGGAAAGCTCAACAGTTTCATCGATTTTCCTTTTAGGGAATTTTTTCAAGATGCCAATCGCTTCTTCGAGACTATACGATCGCGATCGGTCGAACCCTGCAAGCGCTTCCTGATATCTTTTTCCTCTTTTCATCGACTGGCTCTTTCATTTCCTCAAGAATCGACGAGAAGTCCCATACTGCGAGCTGTTCCCGCAATCATGGACATCGCGGACTCTATAGAGCTCGCGTTCAGATCCTCCATCTTTTCCTCGGCAATTTCTCGGAGTTGATCAGAACTCACCGTGCCAACTTTGACATTATTCGGTTCTCCAGATCCCTTGTCCAAACCGGCTGCCCGCTTGAGAAGGACTGCAGCAGGGGGCGTTTTGGTGATGAACGAAAAAGTGCGGTCTGCGTAAACCGAAATGACCACTGGTATAATCAGACCCACTTTGTCTTGAGTTTGGGCATTAAAGGCTTTGCAAAACTCCATGATGTTGACACCGTGTTGCCCAAGCGCGGGCCCTACGGGCGGAGTCGGATTGGCCTGGCCGGCTGGCACGTGCAGTTTGATTGTCGCTATTTCTTTTCGGGCCATTATTGTGAACTACCGTTAGAGATTCGTTTCTTCAACTGGTTCTACCTGTAGCACATCCAGTTCCACCGGGGTGCCTCTGCCGAATATGCTGACCATGATCTTGAGCCGCCTCTTCTCCGGGATGACCTCCTGCACAGTCCCAACGAAGTCCTTGAAAGCACCATCGTTGACTTTGACCTGATCACCGTTGACGAAGGGAATATCGTCCACCTCCTGCCCTTTGCGGCGATCGATGTGCCCCAAAATATGGTCGACTTCTTCTTGGCGAAGAGGGTGCGGTTTTCTGGCAGGCCCAACGAAGTTGGTTACGCCGGGAATGTTGGTGACCATATGCCAGGCATCCTTAGACATCTCCATTTCCACCAGCACGTAACTGGGAAGAAAGCGCCTCTTTGAGACGGTCTTCTTGCCTCCGCGCATCTCAACGACCTCTTCGGTGGGGACAACAACATTGGAAATCGAATCAGCCTCGGCCGATTCGATCAGCGACTCCAAGTGCGCCTTAACCTTGTTTTCATGCCCCGAATAGGTGTGCAGGGCATACCACTGCTTGGTCATATCGAAGACTGCTCTAATATGTGTCTGCAGTTTAAGAGATCGCAGAGCGCTAAATTAGATGTTACTTCAGGAACCAATGAACATCCCCCAAATGAATGAGATCACCAAGTCGAAAAGGCCAATGAAGACGGCGAAGATAGCCGAGAACACGAGTACGACGCCGGTGGAACTGGCAAGCTCCTCTCGCGTAGGCCAACTGACCTTGGAGAACTCAACACGCACCTCTTTACAAAAGCTAGTTAGTTTAGCCCACATTCCCCGTCTTCAAACCTCGTGGCAGGTCTGGCAGGACTCGAACCTGCAACCCCTGGTTTTGGAGACCAGTGCTCTACCAATTGAGCTACAGACCTATTTCCACTACCGAGTTTCCTTGTGATTGGTGTGCTTGCGGCAGAACCGACAATATTTTTTGCATTCAACTCGACCCGAATGCAGGCGCCTGTTCTTCGTGGCCGAATAGTTCTGTCGGCCGCACGTCTCGCACTCCAACGCAATCTGGTCTCGTGGCATATCCGCTCAACTTGGAGTTATTGTGATGCCTGAATGAGGTTGTTCGAGAAAATGGAGCCGATGACCAGGTTTGAACTGGTGACCTCGTCCTTACCAAGGACGCGCTCTACCGACTGAGCTACATCGGCTGCACTACCAGAGACCAATACGACCAGCACTGCTCTAATGGAGCGGGAAACGGGACTCGAACCCGCGACATCGAGCTTGGAAGGCTCGCGCTCTAGCCAACTGAGCTACTCCCGCTTCAACGTCTCGGCACACCATCTCGCCAATAAACCACAAAATATAGGATGGCTTTCCCGACCTGTCAATACGGTATTGCTGCATAGGTTCAACAATTTGTAGGGTTTATATATAGCCCAGTGGGCACATGCAAGGCTCGATTCGCCGGCGCAACCGCAATATCTCCGAACGTCCGAACTGCAACCACCTATTATTCAACGTGCGATACGCCAATTTTTCATATCAAACAACGTAAATAACAACCAGTTCGAGAATCGTATTTCCGCGCTGGGAACAGTGACGAGGCCCGACAACAGCAAGCTTCTATCTCGTGATCTTGAGGATCTTGTAGTGTAGTAGCCCGGCGGGCACCTGTATCTTCACTTCATCCCCCTCAATGTGACCGAGCAGCCCCTTCCCAATTGGCGAAACGGTGGAGATCTTCCCCGCCTCGAAATCAGCTTCTTCTGGGGCCACCAAGGTGTAGGTTAAACCTCGGTCCTTTTTCAAATCCTGGAGCGCAACGGTTGCTCCGATGAACACCTTGTCGTCCGGAATATTTTCGTTCTCCAGCAACCTTGTTCGACTCAGAGTCTCCTCGAGCTTGTGTATGCGATGCTCGACTTGATGGAGCCGCTCTTTGGCCGCTGCGTACTCCGAATTTTCCGACAGGTCACCATATTCACGGGCTCGTTTTAGTGAGCTTCGCACACTGGGCCGTTGCTTTTGCTTCAGCTCTTCCAACTCCTCCTGGAGTTTTTCGTAACCGTCTCGGGATAGATATACTTCATTCATGCTCGTTCTCCTGAGCCCAACCTTCTCCGGCCACCATACAAAAAGCGGAAGCGTCGTAGCGCCTCCGCCTTCAAGCCTGAAGAATATAAAAAAATCGTTTAAAACCAGCAAGCAGCCGCTCTTCCCATACTCGTCGTCTCCAACCGGCTGACATTATCTTACCTTTGCAGAGTTTTGGAAAGAAACATATAATAGGGATCGTCTGTGCACCACTTTACTCCCCCATCCGGTAGCCTCGCTCTTCCCATTAGCTTTCTCTGAATGCGGATTCTCCATTTCGCCGACCTGCATCTTGGGGTGGAAACATACGGCCACCTTGATCCCGAGACAGGACTGAATACAAGGGTCAAAGACTTCTCGCGTTCCTTGGCCGCTGTTGTCGACTGTGCTGTGACCCGGGGCGTAGACCTCGTGCTTTTTTGCGGCGACGCCTACAAGACCTGCGACCCGAGCCCTACCCACCAACGGGAATTCGCTGCCCAACTGCGGCGGCTGTGCAAACGGGGGATTCCCACCGTTCTAATCGCGGGCAATCACGACATACCGACGGCCCATGGAAAAGCAATCTCGTTCGATATTTTCGGCACCCTGGAACTTGAAGGCGTCACCGTGGTACGCCGTCCTGGACTTCTGCGCCTAACCACCGCCAGCGGCCCGTTGGAAATCGCCGCCCTGCCTTGGCCAACTCGCCACCTGTTGCGTGCCAGCGAGGAGTTTCGTGAACACTCCCAGGAGAACTTGCGAACCACAATCGAAGAGATCTGTCGAAACCAGATCGAGCAGTTCGCACGTCAATCGGACCCAGCTGTACCCACCGTCCTGGCTGCTCATCTTGCGGCAGCGGAAGCGACGTTCTCTGGCTCAGAGAGGCCGGCTGTAATCGGTCCGGACCCTACGTTAATGACAAGTGCCCTAGCCCAGAGAGAATTCGATTACGTAGCACTTGGCCATGTCCACAAACATCAAAACCTCAACAACACAGGGAGTCTTCCCGTAGTGTATGCCGGTAGTCTCGAGCGCGTAGACTTTGGCGAAGAAAGGGATAACAAGGGCTTCTGCCTAGTCGACATAACGTCAACAGGCTTGGAAAGGACAACTACTTACGAGTTCATTATCCTACCTGCACGGAACTTCCTTACGGTAGATGTGGAGATTGCTGAGGGTGAGGATACCACAGCACGGATTGTCCAAGAGTTGCGGATGCATGACCTCGGCGAAGTAATCCTACGGATACGTTGTCACCTGCCAGCCGGCCCCGTCACCAACATCGACATGAGCACTGTCGGTAGTATCGCAGGGGAAGCCCATTTCTTCGCCGGCGTTTTCCCAATCAAACCGGCCATACAGCGGCAACGACGCTCAACGGTTACGGAAGAGATGGACATGTTCGATGCGTTGAATCGATATATCAACAACCTGCCCCAGCTACATAGCCGCCGTGAACTCTTGCTAAACCATGCAGCGCAGATCGAGTCCGAGCTCACGACGACCGAGGACGACGACTGATGTTACCCCGTTTGCTATCCCTGCAGAATTTCCTCAGCTACGGGGATCACCGGACCGTTCTCGATTTCAGTCAGTTCAATGTGGCCTGTTTGAGCGGCAACAACGGGCACGGAAAGTCGGCGTTGCTAGATGCAATCACGTACGCCCTTTGGGGCGAAGGCCGCAAGGGGCGCAGCGAACGCAAACCCGATGAGGGCCTCCTCCATATAGGCGCAAAGGAAATGCGCGTGGAGTTTTGCTTCGACTTAGACAAGGACCTTTTTCGCGTGATACGCAGTTATCGGAGGGAAAAACGGGGAGGGACAGCTGAACTAGACTTACAGATTTTTTCGCGCACTCACCAGGCATACCGCTCTTTGACCGAAGGCAGCTCCAACACACGGACCCAAGAGCGAATCAAGGAGCTCTTGGCTATTGATTACGAGACATTCATCAATTCAGCTTTTATCGCGCAAGGCCGAATCGATGAATTCAGTTCCAAGGATGCTGGTCAACGAAAACGTATTCTGGGTGAAATCCTTGGTTTGAGTCAATACGACCGGATGCAGGAGGTTGCACGCCAACGACTCTCATATGCAAACGGTCGACGGGTGAACCTAGAAAAGCGCCTACTGGAGTTGGATTCGCTACTGAGCGACCGCGAAGACCTCGAAAATGGTCTCAAAGGCCTTGATGATCGGCTAAACCAGCTTTCGCTCGCGATGGAGGCAAACGAGAAAAAGCTGATGGAAACCCAAACGGAGCTTTCGCGATGTGAACATATGAGGCGCGAACTGCAGGATTCCGCCTCGTTAAGACGGGAGTTTCAAGAACGGAGCGAGAACCTTCTGGAAGAACGCAACGAACTCGAGATCCAACTTGGGGAGGATGCCAGCTTGATAGCTTCGGGCGATGAGATCGAAGCCCAGCTGACAGCGTTCCTACATTTGGACCTTCAGGAGCGCCAACTGCGCGCTGCTGCGGCCCAATTCCATCAACTGGACAGTGAATGCCGTAGAGTCGAAAACGAGCTGTTGGCCAAACGTCACCAAATGGACGAACATCGCGCTTTTTGGTCCGCGAAAGTCGAGTCGCTTTATGAGCAACGAGAAAGGTTTCGGGAAATACTCGCTACCCGCGGGGCGATCGAAATAAAGTATCAAGAGTTGGTTGCAGCTCGAGACGAGCACGAGGTCTTGGAGGGTAAACGCTCCCAACACCATCAGCTCGACCGGGAACGGGAACGGATAGCGGGCGAGATCGAATTGGAGGAGGGAAAACTATGCGATGCCGTTGCCCGAGTTCGCGCCCACAAGACAACGATCCAGGCTGAGCTGCAAAGGGCAGATGCCGTCGATCGACAAAGGCAGGGCCTACAGGAGCAGCTAGAAGCACTCTGGCACCTCGAACGGAATCTTGAAAGGACCAGAGATCGTGAGGGTGATTTGCGCCTAGAATTGGCTGAGAAAGAGCAACATCTGGTGGGCATGCGAACTACTCGTGATGAAGTCAGCGACAAAATCGCCCTGTTAGATCATGCCTCTGCGGCCAACTGCCCACTGTGTGGCAGTGAATTGGACCAGCAACACGAAGACAAACTTAGGCGGGACTTGCAGTTTGCGACAGACAAGTTTGACTACCGGATAGCCGAGGCATCGCGAATCCTGGAAGAAAGGAACACGCTGCTAAAAGAGATTCGTGCTGAGTACAAGCGCTTGGAAAGGTCGATCAGTCCTATCCGAAAACTTGAATCCCGCCATACACAACTCTGCGTGCAAATGACCCAATTCGAAAAGCTGAAAACCGACTTGGAGCAACTTGAGTCCGAGGCAGCCACATTGCAAGAACGGATCTCGACCGGCGATTTCGCATCCAGCAAGAGGAAGCGGTTGCAGGAATTCCTCAGCAAGATCGAAGCGTTGGACTATTTCGAGGAAGCCTATCTACAAGCTACCGAATTACTGACTAGTTTGGGGCCGGCAGAAACTGACCTGATGCGTCTTCGCGACGCCGAGGCTGGCGAACAGCATACTAACGTCACTTTGGAACAAGCCGAGCAGAAGCGACAATTGGCAGAGGACGCGCTCCACAATGAACGGTATGCGGCTGCAGAAAAAAACTCGCTAGAGCAGCTGCGATGTCAGCTAGCGGAACTCGGTTACGAGTCCGCGCAACACGAGAACCTTCGTAAGGAGCTAGACCGATTGAAGGGAGCCGAGACAATTCATGCCAAGCTGCTGACTGC
This sequence comes from uncultured Gemmatimonadaceae bacterium, assembly GCA_964401715.1. GTDB lineage: Bacteria > Latescibacterota > UBA2968 > UBA8231 > UBA8231 > CAYNZV01. The sequence goes on from CAYNZV010000027.1 coordinate 36,166, forward strand.
GAAAGACCGCACCCGCCAAAACATCTCTCGATTAGAGCACTGCGATCGAGAGCTTAAGACGCTGGTCGAACGTCTGGATGCGATCGACCAGCTCGGCCGCAAGCTCAACCGAGAGCTTGGCGAGGAGAAAAGGTTGGAGGAGATGTCGGTTGCGTTCGAGGAGACGTTGCAAGCAAACCGCGTTGAACGAGAGGAACTCTTGCAGGATAGAGGATCGTTGATAAGCAAACTGGACCGCTTGAACGAGATTGTGGCCGAACGCAAGGTAGTGGCAAAGGAGGTCAGCCACGCACAAGAGACGATTTGGATCTACAAAAGACTTGTCGAAGCATTTGGTCGCGACGGAATACAAGCCCTGATAATGGAGAACAGCTTGCCCGAAATCGAAGAAGAAGCGAACGGCATTCTGTCGCGTCTGACAGACAATCGTATCCAGATCTCTATCGAATCCCTGCGCGATCTCAAGAAGGGCGGAACGAAGGAGACAATGGATATCAAGATCGCCGACGAGCTTGGCGAGCGTTCGTACGATCTCTATTCGGGTGGCGAAACCTTTCGCACCGATTTTGCGTTGCGAATAGCTCTATCCAAGGTCCTTGCGCGGCGTTCGGGAACACAACTTCGGACCCTGATCATCGACGAAGGATTCGGCACCCAAGATAGCCAGGGCTTGGAGCAATTGATTCAAGCCATACAACGTATCGGAGAGGATTTCGAAATGGTGCTGGTCGTAACCCATCTCGACCAGCTCAAGAATGCCTTCCCTGTGCGTATTGAGATCACGAAAGACCCAGAACGCGGTTCACAGCTAGAAGTCATTCACACCGCCTGACACAAAAATGAAAACACAATTACACAAGATCACAGCGGCGAGCGGAGCAACTTTCAAAAAATCCGATGGATGGGAACTGCCGCTGTACTATACGGATCCCTATTGCGAATATCATAGCGCTCTCAGCGGAACTGTCATCCGCGACATTTCAGCCTGTTGCCGCCTCAAGTTCACCGGCGACGATCACCTGGATTTTCTACACCGCATGACGACAAATGCGTTCAACGGTACCAAGCCAGGTACTGGGTTATGTGCCGTATTCCTCGACAATCGGGGCCGCATCGTCGAGCTGGGCACTTTCTACCGGAGCGAGGATTCCACGCTGGCGGTATTGAGTCGCACAGCGCAGGGAGACCTCGCGGAACACCTTGACCGCTATATCTTCGCCGAGAAGATCGAGATGACCGATCTTACCAAAGAAACTGCCATGGTGGAGATCCTCGGCAACAAGACGGCTGAGCTCTTGTGGCGAGGATTGGCGATTGATCTAACGACACGTGCCGTCCATGAGCAAATGCCAATCGAAGGTGCCACAGGAGCGAAAATCGACGTCGGAAAATGGAAGGGATTGCGGTTGTGGGGAACAGTTGCGGAAATAGAAACTATCTGGAACAAGCTCACGGCGCTCGGAGTCAAACCGTTCGGAGAAGGGTCGTTCTCGATCCACCGAATCGAAGCGGGCATGCCGGAGGCGAACCACGAACTTGGTATGGAATACAATCCCTGGGAAGCGGGCCTCGACGACGCCATTCACATGAACAAGGGTTGTTACATCGGCCAGGAGGTCATCGCTCGCTTGGATACGTACGACAAGGTGAAACAGCATCTGTGCGGTTTGAAACTAGCTTCGGGAGAACTTCCCGCATCCGGTACGAAGCTCCACGCAGCGCCGAAGCCAGCTGGCACCATCACATCAGTCACAACTTCTCCCAGATTTGGAAACATCGCCTTAGGTTATGCGCGCAATGCGTATCTGGCGGAAGGCACCGAACTCCAATACGACGTCGGCGGGTGCGAGTCGGTGGCATTGGTTACCACCTTACCATTTGGTTAGACAGCTGGTTTATGCGCTAGGTACAGACCAGCGGAAAGACCGAAGCCCCGTGAGGAAGCACCGTATACGTCGCTTCCTCACCCAGTTTTTGGCGCGCCGCCGCCAAGGCCTGCTCAACGTCCTCGTAGTGACTCAAGCCGCTCAACGCGCTTTGTAGCTCGAGATCTGACACTAGGAAGATCCGAGCTCGCTTAAGGGCATTGGCAATGGCGGCTGCCTTGTGCCCGCCAAGGACAAATGACTGCTGTATCCTCTCTAAGATCTGGTCAGGGCCTTTAGCAACTTCAAGCCATTCCTGGAAAACTGCGTTCCCGAACCCTTCGCCACAGGCCGCCACCCAAATGATGACACCTCCGGGCTTGACCGCGTGAACGGCGTTGTCGAGCGCTTTTTGTGCCTGGTACAGGTTGAGATCGGTCGGATCGCCCCCTGCGGATACAATCACAATATCAGCGGTCCTGGGCACCGGAACTGACCCTCTTTCCGCAACGAGCTCGCATCCCAGACGGTGCGCTTTGCGTACGTTACCTGCAACCGCGGCGGCGATCCTGTGCTCGGCGTCGAGCACGACGTTGAAAATAAAATCCACGCCTACCATGCTCGCACCCTCTTCCAGATCCTGGCGCACCGGATTTCCGTTCAGCTGTCCAGCATGCGCCGCTTCATGCACCATAAAGGCATGATTCGCAGTGATGGTCTTTTGAGAAGCACATCCAGGCAACACAGCTTTCGCCCCGCCCGAGAAGCCGGCAAAATAGTGAAACTCCAGATTGCCGAGGCAAATTCTAAGGTTAGCCTCGACCAGCGGCCTGAAGATCTCTACCGGTGTCCCCTTGGAGGTCGATCCGAGATTGACCACATCCTCCGGGTCGTGGTTGATTACAACTAGCCGACGAAAGAGTTTCGGGCCTATCGCCGCTTCCAGTTCTTCGTCGGACATCCTCCGGTGCAAACCGAGCGCGATGATTACGATTATTTGATCGTCAGTAACGCCACCCACCGCTAACTCTTCAAGCAAGGGCGGGAGCATTTTCCCCGATGGACAAGGCCTAGTCAAATCGCTTATTACAATTGCTACGCGGGAACTGCCTCTGCACATGGATGCGAGTCGGTCGCTCCCAATGGGCTGTTGTAGGGCGCGACGAAGCAGATCCGTCTCCTCCTCTTGCTGACGATCGTTCCGCGGCTCGAATACGCCAATTAAGTTTGCTTCGGGAACGCTGGCGATCAGCTCTCTGTTGCCGTAAGGCAGGGTAATGTTCGTAAATGTCATCTCAGCACCTCCACCATCAATTCCAACCAATGTCGTGGGCGTCTGCCAGTGGCGTCAGCGATCTGATGTCTGCAAGAGGTGCCCGCGGCGACTATTTCTACATCATCAGGTGCAGCCGCAATAGGTTCAAAAAGCCGCCTCCGGCCGATTTCCATCGACACGTCGTAGTGCTCCTTCTCGTAACCGAAGCTCCCTGCCATTCCGCAGCAGCCAGAGGGAATCTCAGTCACGTCGAAATTCTGTGCCATTCTGAGTACCTTTACGGTAGCCTGGACGCCATTTGATGCCTTTTGATGACAATGTCCGTGGACCCATACCGTTTTGGGGGTGCTCCCAAAATTGAGATCCAATTCTCCCTTTTCGTGTAGTTCAACCAGGAATTCCTCCAGTAGCAGTGTGCTCGAGGCTAATCGGCCCACCCGACGATCCTCAAGTAGATCTACATAGTCATCCTTAAATACGGATATACAACTCGGTTCCAGGCCAACGATTGCATAACCCTGCTCTGCGAAGGGCGCAAGTAGATTGAGATTTCTCTGTGCCCTTTTCTTCGCCTGCGAGAGGAAACCTTGCGACAAGAGAGGACGGCCACAACACAGATCAGGGGGTGCCAACTCCACCTTGAATCCGGCTCGTTCGAGCAGGATTGTCGCAGCTATGCCAATCTGCGGTTCGTTGTATTCGACGAAGGTGTCGCTAAATAGCAAAAGTTTGCCCCGTCCTTTCTTCCGCCCGTAGGTCCGGCGCCGGAACCAAGAAGAGAAGGAAGTGCGAGCGAACGTCGGTAAGCGCCGACGACGATCGATCCCCAGTAGCCGATCGAGCACCCACCGATTGATAGGATTGGCAACGATAGGATTGATAATAGGGGCAACCACCGAGGCCCATCGAGAAATCGCTCTGATCTGCGCAAAAACTCTAGATCTGAGCGAGTATCCATGATGGGTGCCGTAATGTGCAAGGAATTCGTACTTGAACTTGGCCATATCCACACCCGAAGGGCATTCGGCCTTGCAAGCTTTACAAGCGATGCAAAGGTCCATCGCCTCGAACAACTCAGCCGTCGCAAAAGTTGATTCCGGACTGCCGGAGCTCAATGCGCGCCGAAGCGCGTTCGCTCTCCCGCGGGTCGTGTGCTTCTCATCTAGAGTGGCCATGTAAGAAGGACACATAGTTCCCACCAGCTTCTTGCGGCAGTGGCCCACGCCCGAACACAACTCGACGCCCTGTTGGAAACTCCCCTCGCGTTTAAAACGGAAATAGGTCGGAATGCTGGCATTCCGATAAGTGGCGCTGAAACGCAGATTTTTGTCCATTGGGGGAGCGTTCACAATCTTTCCGGGATTCATGATATTCATCGGATCGAAAACCTGCTTGACTTGTGCAAACGCCGCGGTTATTCGAGAACCAAACATCTTCGGAATCCACTCACTCCGAGCCAAACCATCGCCATGTTCCGCCGACATGCATCCACCAACTTCCAGGACCATGTCGCTCATGCGTTCTTGGAGCACTCGCAGCTGCGATATCCCGCTTGGGCTCTTGAGATCGATGATTGGGCGAATGTGCAACACGCCAACACTGGCATGGCCGTAATACTGGGCAATAATGCCTTGCTCCCGCATCAACTCCTCAACCTGTCCTATGTAGCGGGGCAGGTACTCTACCGGAACACAGGTATCCTCTACTCCAGGATTCGGTTTGGCGTCGCCCCTCATTCCCATGAGCAATCCTAGACCTGCTTTGCGCAGATCCCACATCCGTTTTTGTTGTTGGGCATCGAAGGCCTTCGAGAAGGCGTATCCGTGACCGGTCGAACGCAGGTGATCTTCGAGATCATCTACCTTGCCGGCCAGTTCCTCTTCGTCGTCGCCACTGTATTCAACGAACAGGATGGCGGCCGGATCTCCTGTTATGAAGCCCCTGTGAGAACGAAACTCGACGGAGTCCTTGGTCTGCTCGAGCAGAATCTTATCGACTAGTTCTATAGCCGAGGGTTTCGACTTCAGAATTTCCAAATTGGCTTCCAGTGCTTGAACCAGATCGTGGAAATGGCAAGCGATCAACGCTTTGTATTTTGGCAAATCGACCAGTTTCAAGCGGGCGCCAACGACGGTACACAAAGTGCCTTCTGAACCAACTACTATCTTGTTGAGATCAAAGGGCAAATCTGGATCGGTGAACTCATCCAAGTTATATCCTGCCACACGCCGCATGACCTTTGGAAAACGCTTAAAAATCTCGTCGCGCTGCTCGCCGATGATTCCGCGCAACTCCCTGCCTATCTGAGCCAACCTCTCACCGTCGCTGGCGCTGGTTTCGGGCCGGGAGGGAAGTACCGGCTGCAGTAGACATCGCGTGCCATCGGCCAAAACCACATCTAACTCCAGCACATGATCGATTGTCTTGCCGTAACATAGGGAGTGGGCTCCAGAAGAATTATTGCCGATCATGCCGCCGATGTTAGCGCGGTTAGCGGTGGCTACATCGGGAGCAAACTGCAATCCGTGGGGCTGCAAATAGCTGTTCAGCTCATCCAGAACCACGCCGGGCTGGACCCGTACCCACTTCTCCGAAGGCTCGAATTCGAGGATGGCGTTCATATGTTTTGAAAAATCGATGTGTAATGCCGCGCCTACCGACTGGCCAGCCAAGCTGGTGCCTCCCCCCCTGGGCAACAACGGAATCCGATGCTGGCTCGCAAATTCCACCGTCTTGACCACGTCATTCACTGTTTTTGGCAGCACCACGCCTCTGGGCTGGACCTCATAAATACTTGCGTCCGTGCTGTATAGGACCTTGGTAAGGTCGTCCAGACGGACCTCCCCTTCCAGTTGGAGCATTTCGAGAGCAACTTCTACTGAGGGCATCGTTAATGTCCCTTGAAACCTTTTCTAAAACAGTGCATAATCTTCACAAGTACAATATGCAAAAGGGTTTACGTGGGAAAAAGCTAAGTTCGTCCGGAGATGAAGTCAAACGCAACTACAGATTTCCTCGAAAACCAGTATCCCATCTAAAAAAAAATTGAAAAAACATCAACATCTTGTTGACACGTGGGCCAAGCCACAATATATTGTTTTCTACCACGTGGTTATTGCGCAAAAGAGGGGCTTCCGGGAAAAGGGGAGATCTCGGAAGTTCCCTTTTGTGTTTTTAGAGGAAATCGAGTTTGGCTGAAGAGAATGTTATTAAAGTCCAGATTTTCAATCAGACCTATCCGATCAGCACGGAAAATGAAGACTTGGAATATGTAAAGCAAGTTGCCGAGTATCTAGACCGCAAGATGCGCGAGGCAGCGGCAACCGTCGGCCATCGAGCGCCCTTAGACATCGCCATTCTGGCCGCCTTGAACGTTGCGGACGAGGTGCTTTCGGAACGCGGCAAAAAAGACGAGTTTTTGACTGAAGCCGATAATCAGATAGGCAACTTCGCCCGGCTGCTAGAAGATTCATCCACGATCGGCGAAGATAAAAACCCTAATCCCCGATTCTAAACTTTGAGCGCCTTCTCGAAGCGCTCTTTTTTGTTGGTTTTCTTCGCGGTTTCATTTACTGGAAACCGCGCCATCTTTCCTCTCGACACATTACAGCTCGAAGCTCCGCCGGTATCCCTGCCACACAATTACGGCGTCATTGGTGTGCGCCTGCGGGAAGTGCCACCTAGTCAGGTGTTGATTTCCAAAGTCGGGTTCCATTCCCCCGCGGCAGCCGCAGGTTTGCTGCCGGGTGATCAAATAATCGCAATTCCGCCCTATCGAATTCGTTCCACGGATGATCTCAGTCGTTGCATACAGAGTTTCGAACCCGGCACAAAAATTTCCATACTGATTCGCAGAGGTAAGGTGGATTCGCTCGTCGCCTGCCAAGTCACCGATGTTGGCACCCTGCATTTCTTGATGACGGAAGCAGCAGGTGATTCCGCATCCGCTTTTACCTTGCCAACCGGCTACCCGGATATGCTGGAGAGGGAGATCTCTGATCTGCTCATCAAATTCAGGTCCGAACATGTCCTTTTGCAGTTGACCGACACCTTTGCCAAGGAACTCCGAAGGTACAACAGTGTCGGACTACCACCGGTTCATTTACTGATGAACAATCCATTATCGGGCGTCAGATTCGCACGCTTTGTTTCCGAGTCTTTGGCAGCAGCACAGAGGCCCGAAGATTATCTTCGTCTAGTCGCCGAGCTGCGGCACGGCAACTCTAGCAACCGGATTTTTGCAGAAGCTCTTTCATCCGAACCCCGTTACCAGGAAATCGGCGAGACACTGGTTGCTGCCCTTGCCGAGACGAATGAGATCATCGAACAGGCGTTTTCTTCGGTTGAACCGGCCGATCGCCGGTTCCTTATGCAGCAATGGCCCGCCCTTCTCGATCGCTTCGCCGCCAGTCATTATCTCGACGAAGGTGATTTCGCCGAAACCGCAGCTCACGTGCGAATCCTTACAATTCTCCAGCAAATCGATCAACGGCAATTGTCCGCCGCTGCTTTTGGGATTGCACAGCTGGCGACTGATTCGTCAGTGGCTCGATTGCGGACTCTTGCAAGCAGACTCCCTGGAGCCATTGCGAATGACAATTCGAATTTCCGAGGTCGGCTATTATACAAGGCCGAGTCACCATACGGCACCATTCTCGTCGGCGGGGAAGGACCGAATTATTACGGTCGCGATGCCGCTTTGATACTGGACTTGGGCGGGGACGATGTCTACAGCAACAACTGCGGCGCGCCTCCAACCATGAATAGCTACGGATCCGTAGCTATTGTCATTGACCTCGATGGTGACGATCGATATTTCGCCGACAAAGATGTGGCGATTGGCGCAGCAGTTGGAGGTGTGGGTTTGTTGTTCGACAAGGGTGGCAACGATATCTACGTGGGACGTAATCTCACCCAAGGTTCCAGTTTCGGCGGCGCCGGTTTATTGTGGGATTCTTCAGGCGACGACATCTATATAGGAAGCCAAGCCTCGCAAGCGGCCGCGTTTTTTGGCATGGGATTACTCGTAGACGAGCAGGGTAGCGATTTCTACGCCGCTTGGCAGATCGCCCAAGGATTTGGCGGCAGCGGCGGCATCGGAATTTTGCACGACATAGCGGGCGAGGACTTCTACATAGGTGACGAGGCCGTCCCTTCTCTGTACAATGTTGCCGGCGAGTACAGTGGTTGGTCTCAGGGTGTTGGCTGTGGCTTTCGCGGTTTCACTCCTGGAGGTATCGGTTTATTGATAGACCGGCAGGGAAACGACCGCTACCAAGGTGGCGACTTCTCCCAAGGTGTCGGTTATTTCTTCGCCGTCGGCATGCTTTACGACGGCGAGGGAAATGACGAATATTTTGGCCGCCGATACGCCCAAGGAGCAGCCGCCCATCAAGCTGTGGGCATTGCCCTCGATGATAGTGGCGACGATCAGTACGCAGCGCACGTGGCTGGCGCACAGGGTAGCGCCTGGGACGCAGCCATTGGAATTCTACAGGATGCGCAAGGGCATGATCGGTACCGATGTGGTAATCTGTGCCAAGGATCAGGATCGATGAACGGTCTAGGTGCTTTCTTGGACAAAATGGGAAACGATGTGTACACCGCTGAGTCCGGCCAGGGACACGGCGGCAGCTGGAAGTATTGGGGTGGCCGTCATGCTAAGAATCTGGGGGTATTCGTAGACTTACAAGGAGACGATCAGTTCCGACTTCGCCGTCGGTTAACGGAGCTGGACGAGCTACAATCCGGCGTAGGTCTTTTCTTGGATCGCTGAATCTTGTTCAGAGCGGCCGGAGTATGATGGACATCTCACGGCCTTCCATCTTGGGAGCTTGATCAAGCACCGCTACATCCAATAGGTTTTGCGCCAAGTCAGCCAAGACTTCCCTTCCACGTTCCCGGTAAGCCATCTGCCTGCCCCGGAACCGCATACTCACCTTTACCCTGTTGCCATGACCGATGAACTCACGGATATGACCAATGCGGTATTCGATGTCGTGATCCGAGATATTAGGGCTTTTTAGCAATATCCCCTTCATCTGAACTTGGTGCTGCTTCTTCCGTGCCTCTTTAGCCTTCTTTTCTTTGTCGTAGCGAAATTTGCCGAAATCCATTATTCGACAGACCGGTGGTTTCGCGTCGGGCGCGATCTCAACCAAATCCAATTCCGCTTGCTCTGCTAATTCCTGTGCCCGAGTGGTATCTACGATGCCGACCTGAGTACCGGTCTCATCGATGAGGCGAACCTGTGGAACACGGAGATCCTGATTGATTCTTGTGAAAGACTTTCGCTTTGAATCGATAGTAATGTCCTCCCTGTCAAACAGTAGTTGGTAATGACAAACAACAGTGTTGTTGTTTGTTCCGTTTCGGCGTAACTCTAATATCTTAACTTCCTTCTTCGATATTATCAAGTGCATTGGAGCACCGCACCAAGTTTCTTTACAAACCTATCTTTCGCCCTATTTTCCGATGCCGGCAATTCTCCATCTACCCCGCTTCAAAAAGAAAAAAGGTGAACAATGTCCAAGCGTTATGACGTCTACGGCGTGGGCCATGCACTGGTGGATGTCCAATATTCTGTATCAGAAGACTTTCTGCAGAAAACCGACGTGGAAAAGGGGGTGATGACACTCGTAGACGATCTGCGGCAAGACCAACTCTCCGCCAACGTCGACAGCGAACCTGTCAATTCTGCTTCTGGCGGATCAGCTGCTAACACCATGATTGGTATCGCACTTTTTGGCGGCCGCGCGTACTACGCATGCGAGATTGGTGACGACCATTGGGGAAATTTTTATCTTGAGGACCTCAACAAAGCGGGGGTCGAGAGCAATCCCGCCAATCGGCAACACGGCCGAACCGGCTGCTGCATGGTGTTCGTCACGCCGGACGCAGATCGCACTCTCAACACCTATTTGGGCGTCAGCAGCAATATCGGACCCGAGCAACTCGAGGCAGAGAAGATTGCTGACAGTATCTACGTATACCTCGAGGGCTACCTATTGAGCTCTGATAGTGGCTTTGCAGCTTGCATCAAAGCACAAGAATTTGCTCAGAAGAGTGGCACGAAGGTGTCGCTCACCTTGAGTGACCCGTTCATCGTCGAGAGTTGCAAAGAGCGCTTCGAACAGATCGTGGCAAAGGGCATAGATCTTCTACTTTGCAACGAATCAGAAGCGATGGCGTTTTCGTCCGCGTCGAAAAGAGATAAAGCGTGTTCGGCCGTTGCCGCGCTCGTCGACAACGCCTGCGTGACACTCGGTCGGGAGGGCGCCTTCGTTTCAAGTGGCGAAACGATGTGTCGGATACCTGGAATCGAGGTTGACGCTGTGGATACCACAGGTGCCGGGGACATGTTCGCTGCCGGCGTGTTGTTCGGTATCACCAACGGTTATTCACTGGAAGATGCGAGCAAGCTTGGCACATACTCTGCGGGTTTAGTGGTTTCTCGTTTCGGACCTCGTTTAGAGGAAAAACTTGACGACATGATCGACCTGATACTGGCTCATTTTAATTAGAATGAGTTCCACTCCCTCGCCGTCCTGGCCACGAGTTTGAACGCCACAAGAATGCTCGGGCGAGGGCAAGCCACCCGCGGCATGCGGTCCTTTATTGCGGCCAGCGGGATCTGGGGAGCCTGGCATCAGTTTGTCGGTATCGGATCGACAGTTTTCACTGGTTATGCATTGTTCCTCGGCGCCGACGAATCTTTCATAGCCGTAATGATCTCGCTGACTTACCTGCTGGCTCCCGTACAGCTGGCCTCGTCCCTAGTCGGCACCCGAATCAAAAGAAAAAAACGATTTGTGATCTCCGCCGGAATCGGCGAAATGTTGTTTCGCGGTTCGCTGATCTTGATTCCGTTCGCGTTTGCCGAAAGCTCTTACCTTGGTGCCATGATCGGTTTGGTTGCTGCCAGTTTGCTGTTCGCTTACCTATTATCCCCAATCTACAACACCTGGATGGTCAACACGATTCCGGAGGATTACCGGGCTCGCTTCACTAGCCAGCAGACAATCGTCCGGACACTGGCAGCAACGCTCATGGGGTTCGTCGTTGGACAATTTGTCGACTACTTCCCTGAACCTAACCGCCAAGAAGCGTTTATCTACGTCTTCGCCATTGGTACCGCAGTCGGTTTGTTGGGATTTCTACCCATAAGTCGGGCACCATATCC
>CAYNZV010000028.1:0-7085 GCA_964401715.1 uncultured Gemmatimonadaceae bacterium
GCCTTGACCGATCCCAACTGCCGGCCTGATAGCTGAACTCGGACCAACAGATTATAGGCTTTTCGGGGGGTCGGCCCACGGATCGAGTCAGCAGATGTCGTATTTTCTCATGGAGGAGCTCGTTGGCAGGCATCCGGATGGCATACAAGAGGCCGTTTCCCTCCAGGTATTCATAAATCTCTGGTTTGGCGAAGGCCGCATCGCCACGAAAGTATTTCCTATTCTTTTTGTTCTCATATCTCTTGATGATCGGTTCCAGAACTTCCTTCCAACGATCAGCGCTGTGAACATTACCAGAGCGCAGTAGTACGCCTTCACAATCCCCGAACTGATTGAAGCAGAACAGTGGATGGAAACAGGTACTGCCGAAATGACCGTTGTAGGCGGACCCTTCCTGTGCGCCATGTACCGGGCTCTCCGAACTGTCCAGGTCGAGAATGATTCGCAGATGAGGTGTTTTGCTCATGGCTCTTTCAACCCACTGGCCATTGATCTCCGAGAGGCCGGCGAGATTCTCCCGCTGGGTCAGGAACTCAGCTTCAAAACGTCCTACCGTGTTGACGCTGGCGGCCTGTTTGTTGGGCGCCTTTTTCCCGGTGATCGCTCTCGTGACAGGATCAACCGAGAGACGCTCGGCGTCATTGACACTTTCATACCCCGCAAGACGGCTATAGATGGATTGGCGTAATAACGTAGCCAACGCATGTTGGATGTTACGGCCAGTACGTTGGTCCGATAAAGCCGTATAAACGGCATCGAATAATCCCAGCGCATCATCAAGTTCACTATAGGCTAAACGACCCCCATCAGAGGTCACTTTTGCACCATGAAATTCTAGCTTTATTCCACCCTCAAAACCCATTCTCATGCTTTCACCCTCGGGTTGACCCATATTCATCGGCCAGAAACGATCGTTATTATATTGTCTAATAACATCTTATGGCACCTTCGAAAAGCGGTTTTCAGGTTCAATATGGGGAATAGGGGTCTATTTGTTCGCCATTTTTTCAGGGTTAAGACAGGGCGAGATCTTGGCGGCGAAGTGGAAAAACCTGGATTGGGAGGAGGGCACCTACACGGTCCGGGAGAATCTGACGCGCCTTCGGAAGTTCGATCCCACGACCAAGACCGAGGCCTCGTTGGCCACGGTCGAACTGCCGCCAATAGTCATGGAGGCGTTGAGAGCCCACAAAATTCGCCAGGGACCACTGCGGTGGAAGAAACGCTGGAAAGACTACGACCTCATTTTTTGCACTATCTACGGCGGTCCACAGACCCATACGTATGTGGACGACAAGTGGTTCAAGCAGATTTTAAAAGATGCCGGGATCAGGGATGTTCCTTTTCACACGTTGCGGAAAATCTCGGGGTCTGTGTTGTTGCAGGAAAGCGGCGATCTCAAGGAAGTACAGACCCATCTGCGGCATGCCCGGATCGAAATTACCGCCAATGTTTATGCTACGGTCTACAAAGGCAAGCGGCGCGAGTCCTTGACGAGAATCCAGGAAAAGATCGCCATCTAATTATCTGCTAAGTATTTCGATATGAATGGCGTATAACCATGTGTGACAGAACACCCCGTCCTCTCTGTATCCGCCTCAGTTACCACCCCTTCATATCTTCCCAGCACTACTATTCCTACTGGTTCGAATAAGAAGGTGGGGTGTTATTTGTTCATTAATAACAATAGTTTGAAGAAATTTCCCAACGTCTTTTTCACCCGTATATAACCATTTGTTAAGTGGCACTGAGGTAAATTTAGCAGAACTGAAATGAACCTGTGATTTATAATCTCTGTTATTCAATTACGCCAACCAACAGAGTGGTATGGAGGTAGAGGTTACTAAGATGCTGAAAAAACTGCTCAAGACCTCTGGTGACGTATGGTCCATGATTACAGATGTAGCCGTCACACTCCATCGTTGCCTCTACCCTCTCCACGAGGTCCGGTGTAGCTGAGGAGTTCCAAAAGTCGGTTAGGTACTACCTTAATCCGGCCGGGGCGAGGTCGCCGATCGAGCCTTCCAGGTTCTCGTCCTCGTTGCCGATTCGCTCTTTTGACTCTGGAATCGGCGTATCGAAGACGTAAGACGGGTCCTCCTTCTGGCGGTGCGAGGTATTACGCATCTCGCGCCATGCCCCCAAAAGCGTGCGCGGTTCTGGCATGTCGTCCGAGATCTCTTGGGCTAACTTCTTGAGGTTATAGCAGGGGACGCCTGCATACATGTGGTGTTCGATGTGCCAGTTCATCCGCCAGTAAAGGAATTCCGCTATCGGGTTGAGGGTCATGGAGCGCGTGCTTTTGCGGAAGTCGGCGACATTGTCGCGGAGGCCGGTGTGCTGTGTGATGCCTACCAAGTAGGCGCCCCAGTTGCCGATGAAGGGGAAGAACGTAACCAGTAGCGGCAGGACCCACAGGCCGGTAAGAACCGAGATTGTTACTACCGAACAGTGAAATAGGAGCATGAAGCGGGACCACCACATCGACTTTCTCATCTCGGCCGGCTGGTCGTCGTGCAGCGCCTGCAACCACTCCCGACTGGGGTTCGTGGTGGAGCCGACGATACCGATGGAGGATTTGATCGTCACAAAGATTGTCGAGATCAGGCCGCCCTTACCGAAGTTGCGACCCGGCTTGGAGAAGAGATTGAGCGTCAGGAGCTGAAGCCAGACCCAGGGAGAAACCGAAGCTTCAAGCGGTGGTAGGTTCTCCCGGTCTCCGTCGGGATACATCGTGTAGCGATGATGGTAGGTATGGCTGCTGGCGTAGTCGAAATGGTCCCACCAGCTGAGCAGGCTGAACAGATGCAAGAACAGCCTGTTCAGCCATTTCGTGCGGAACACCGTGCCGTGACCGAGTTCGTGAGGAGCCGTACCAGAGAAGAAGCTGCCCACGGTACCGTGGGCGAACAGTGCGACCGTGAAGCTCAGCCAGGCGGCCTGCGACCAGAAATGGTAGGTCAACCCGCCGGTAGCTACGAAGAGCGCGAGATGTCCGCCGGTCTGAAACCATCCCTGCAGGTTGCTTCGTTTGGAGAGCTCTCGCAGCCTCGCGCGATCTATGGGACATCGATACCACTCGACGCGAAGGTCTTGACGTACCTGAGCCAGCGACTTCCAGTCGGTTTTTATAGTAATCTCCTGTGATGCGGATGCTGGTTAGTGATAAGATCGCCTATCGTAGACCGGATCAGCTCCTATCCACCGACCCGAATCGACTGCTGGGATGGAATTTCTCTGCTCATCGCTTAGCGCCAGTTCCGTTCCCTGGAGGCTATCCTTTAACTGTTTCAAGCTGCGCGCTCCGATAATCGGAGCAGTGATCCGCGGCTCTGCCATTACCCAGGCTAATGCCAACTGTGCCGGGCTGACGTTCATTTCGTCGGCCACTTTGAGAAATCTTTCCACCAAGTCGAACATATCGTTGGAAAGATAGCGCTGGCGATATCCTTCGTTGACCGACAAGCGCGAACCCGAAGGTAGCTCCGCGCCGCGCTTGTATTTTCCGGTCAGCACACCTCCCGCGAGCGGGTTGTAGGGTATTACGCCTAACCCTTGGTCCGCACACAGGGGTAGGATTTCCAGCTCGATGCCGCGATTCAGTGCGTTGTAGACCGGCTGAATACTGACGAAGCGGTCCAACAGATGCGTGTCGGCCAGGTAGAGATACTGAGCCAGCTGCCATCCCGTCAGATTGGAACAACCTATGTAACAGACCTTCCCGTGGCGCACAAGATCGTTCAACGCTTCCAGAGTTTCCTCGGGAGGAACAAGAGGATCCCAGCGGTGAATTTGGTAGAGATCGATGACGTCGGTCCGCAATCGTCGCAGACTGTTCTCCACGGCTGAGACAATATGGATGCGAGAGAGCCCGCCGTCGTTGGGCCCCGAGCCCATCGTTCCGAAAACCTTCGTAGCGATAACGCAATCCCGCCGGTTGCCGCGGTCTTGCATCCAGCGCCCCACCACCTCCTCCGAGCCTCCCCGTGAATACGCATTAGCGCTGTCGAGAAAATTGTATCCCCTCTCGACGAAATGGTCCATGATCGCAAACGATGTCGGCTGATCCGCCTCGCGACCGAAGGTCATGGTCCCCAGGCAAACCGGGGATACTTTCAAACCGTATTTTCCAAGATTCTTGTAGTTCATGGCTCAATCAATAGGGTCGATAAGACGTTAGTATGGTGTCGCCAGATCGAATTGTCGAGATTCTGATTGAAAGTTGGGCACGTTGCTGCAGTCAAAATTGGACCGACCACCCGTCGGTCGCAGCCGGTGCCAATCGTGGCAACGGCAATCGATGGAGACACCAATGAATAAGAGAGCTTTGGGCCAATCCGGCCATACCCTTACCCCTATTGGTCTGGGATGTGTCACGTTTGGCAGAGAGATCAATCAAGAACAGTCATTTCGCATTCTGGATTACGCAGTCGATAAAGAGATCAGCTGGCTGGACACGGCAGAAGCATACGGAGGAGGGCAGTCGCGAGCTTATCGACGCGATATTATGGGGATCGAAGATGAACGAGAGGTCTCGGGTGAGATGAACTCCTCCGAAAAGATCATCGGGCGCTGGCTGGCCGACCGAAAGTGCCGCGATCAGATCGATATCTGCACCAAGGTCAACACCGGCTCTGACCCAGAAAATATTCACCGGGCTTTTAATAATAGTTTAGAGCGGCTTCAGACCGACCACGTGGAGATATACAAACTGCATGGACCCAAACCGGAACCGCCGATCGCAGAGACCTTGGGAGCGCTGGACGAACTCGTCAAAGCTGACAAGGTGGGCGTGATTGGTTGCAGCAATTTTTCGGCGGAGCAACTGCGCGAGGCATTGGATGCCAGTACCACTCACGGCTACGCTCGGTTCGAAATCACGCAACCCGGATTTAGCCTGGCCAAGCCAGAAGCTAAGGATGACCTCTTCGCCATCTGTCGACAGGAAGAGATAGCGATAACCTCATATGGCCCTCTGGGTTCCGGGTTTCTTACTGGCAAGTACACGCCCGATCGTGACAAGTTTCCCAAGGGCAGCCGGTACCATATCGCACCCGCGCACGCTGACGCCTATTTCAGTGATCACAATTTCGCGCTGGTCGAGAAATTGCGACAAAAGTCGGCGGAAATTGGCCTGCCAATGGAGCGTCTGGCCATGGCCTGGGTGATGGCGCATGAGGAGGTTACATCGCCGCTAGTGGGCGCGCGCGCGACGAGCCATATCGACAATGCCTTGATGGCTCTGCAACTGGAGCTGGACAAAGATCTCTTCGACGAGATGACCAGTTGGACCAAACTTTAGGTCTCGACTAGACGAGCTATGAATCCAACTAAGCCGTTACCACCCTTAGCGATGGCTATAGGATTGAGCTCGGTTCCACCGCCAATTCTGTAATGGCTTTCAATGCGCGCTCGCAGGTGTCTGTGCAATCATCGGTGTAGATGTTGTAGATACAGGTCAAGAAAGGATTGAGGTCCGGGTTGGGTGGACATTGGTTGTTTCCTTTGTGATCAAAGTGCCAAGGCGCGTTGACAGCGACGACCGATACGCCCGGTTTGCCCTTGTCGATGAGCGATGTTCCCGTGTCAAAGAGACCGCTCATTAGGTTTTCGTGCAGCCGCTACTCGGTCCAGAAAGCAAATAGATCAGCGTTGCGTAGGGTAAAACGCAGACGAACGTTCTGCAGTTTCAATGTGCTCAGATCGATCTCTTCCTGCCAATGAACAGGTAGCCTCACGGCGTCTGCAGTAATGGGTGTGGACCGTTCCAACGACCACGCCCTATTCAGCAGCTCGCCGTTTTCATCCAGCAGCTCGACGCGGATCTCGCCGCGGTCGGCGTCGGCATTAAGCCACAAGCTCGATCCGCGCCACACCAGCGGTTTTGTTACTACCTCGCCCGCCAAGTCTCCGGCGTTGACGGAGACGAATCCGTCCAGTCGCAACGTACCTAAATTGAACGCCGCCTGATTACCCATATCCGGAGACTCTCCTTCCTTGTAGCTGCGAAACTTCGACGCAGAATAGAGGAATACCAGCTGATCGTCGATTCGCAGCGGTTTTGACGGCGGCATTATCTGAACCAGATCATACTGGCCGCTGTCTTCTGGTGACAGCGGGATGAAGTCGGGGCGGGTTTCGTTGAGGGCGTAGAGCCAGTTTTCCAGATCGCGACTCGCGGAAAGACCAGTGACGTTAAATCCGTCACTACCACCGTCTGGAAGTGATCCGGTCATACGAAAGCGGGTTGGGAAGCCGATGTAGATCCCTTCGTATGGGAAGGCCGCCATGTTGTAGATCTGCGAGCTGTATTCGTCCCAGTTAACCACGAGCGGCTGTTTCATCTCGGGATTGGCCAAATGGGTTTCGATCCACATTCGTCCCAGTTCCTGATCGCGGCGGTCCGGAGCAAAGACGTAGAGGTGAGGAGGCTGGCTCCAGTTGGCGAAGTCCTTGCTGGTGAGCATCCAGACCGCGCGCAGCCAGCCTTTGCGCGCACACCCGATGCCTCCTGGTGCGTTGCAGTGCCTTCCCTCTCTCTGTGCGCGCAGGTAAATGGAGCGATTCTGGTAGATTTTGGAGGCATCCGAATTGACGCCGGTGCGGCCCAGGAAGACGTACTGTTCGGTTTCGTCGTCGTAGAACAGGTGGTTCTCCTCGCTTCCCCACAAACCCTCTTCGACCAATGGCGTGAAGTGGATGCCGTCCGCTGAGACGGC
Organism: uncultured Gemmatimonadaceae bacterium; assembly: GCA_964401715.1. Taxonomy (GTDB): domain Bacteria; phylum Latescibacterota; class UBA2968; order UBA8231; family UBA8231; genus CAYNZV01. The sequence continues at coordinate 6,720 of CAYNZV010000028.1, forward strand.
TGGCAGCGGATTGACCGCTCCCATCAGTGCCTTCCAGCGACGCTGGGGATCGGGATCGTGGGTGTCGTAGATGACGTTGTAGAACAGGTCTTGGGCCCCTCCCAGCGGCTGGAGCATGTTGTTAATGGTCGAATTCTCAAATTCATAGAGTCCGACGATCGGTTTCTCCCAATTGAAGCCGTCGTCCGACACTGCCAGGCAGGTCGTCCATGGGTAGAAGCCACGCTCATCGTCGAAAGGAGGAAATGCCCAGTAGCGAAACTCATAACGCTGTTCTTCGGGGTTCCAGTACGGTGCGCTGCGGCCGGAGATGAACCGGAACTCCCATGGATGCTCCGGTTTGATGACGGGGTTGTTTGCGTACTT
>CAYNZV010000028.1:7185-42852 GCA_964401715.1 uncultured Gemmatimonadaceae bacterium
CCGGCGACCAGCCGTATGAGGTATACCCCCGCACCGACGGCCATGCCGTTGTCGTCGCGGCCATCCCAGGTGATGGTATAAGCACCAGGTGATTGTCGGGCGTAGTACAGGGTACGGAGTGGCTGACCGAGGATGTTGTAGACGCGCAGATCGACCCTGCTCTCTCGATTGAGCGAGTAGGGAATGGTGGTCGAGGGATTGAACGGATTGGGGTAGTTCTGGTGAAGTTGGAGCGTGGCCGGCAACGTGTTGCCAATGGCACCTTCTACTGCAGTTGGGCGCTTCAGCTTGACGTGATAACGACCCTCCACATCGGTAATTGTCGCGAAAGAACGGCTTGGATCGCTTTCGTCAGTGAAACGGATTTCGATGCCTTTGGATCGAGCTCGCTGTGGGCCTGGATTTTCCGCCGATTCGACATGGATAATCCCGGTGATTTCCTGCGACGCGGCCACGCCAGCAAACGCAGATGTGGCTGCCAACCAGATTTGCAGCCACATGCAGCTCTTGGTATTTGCCCGCAAATTAGCTGTCATGATGCCATGTTCTCCCGGGTTGCAAGGTGGCGGTGCTTTCGGCTCGTTCATGTTCCGGCGGTCCTTTCAGGAAACGGGGGGGCGGTGCTGAATCCATGGTTGTGCTTCTTCGAACGCAGCGGAAGCTGCCAAAACCGTCTCTTCGTCGCCCTTACGACCAACGATTTGCAAGCCAATCGGAAGACCTTTCGACGAAAATCCGGCCGGGATGCTCGCCGCCGCGTGCCCGATGGCGTTGATTGGAAGCGTGAAGGCGCCGTTCCAGTACTGGTCAGGGAAGGCAAGTCCCGGTTTCCATTCGCCGGGGAACTCGCCATACGGAAAAGCAGGAAAACACGCCGTCGGTGAAAGCAGAAGGTCGTAATCCTCGAAGAGGGCGTTCATCTGTGCCTTCAAGTAATCGATTCGGCCTAGTGCAGCGGCGTAATCGGCGGCTGTCACTTTGGCGCCGTACTCGAGCCAGAACAGGGCGTACTCGGTCAGCTGATCGCGATGGGTATCCAGCAACGAGCCCAATCTGGAGAAGGTGTCGGCGGCCCCAAGGTAACCGAACGCATCGTAGGGTGGGGAAATCGCAAGATTGGTCTTTTCTACGCGGCATCCTAGCTGACGGAATAGCTGTGCGGCGGCATCGGTGACCAGCTCTACCTCGCCTTCTACGTTGGCGAATCCAAAATCAGGACTCCAGGCAATCCTCAACCCTTTGACCTCGTGGTCCAGTGCGGCGATGAAGTCGGGGGGTGTTTCCCGCAGCGAGACAGGATCGTTGGGGTCGTGGCCGGCCATGACCTGCAGCAACAGGGCGGCGTCTTTCACGGTGCGAGCGATAGGGCCATTCTGTGAAAAGATATTGGGCATATGCGGACCATCCACACCTGTAAAATGAGATACTCGCCCCTGGGTTGGTTTGAGCCCGTAGATGCCGCAGAAATGAGAGGGTATACGAATGGAGCCACCGCCATCACTGCCCGTGGCCAGTGGACACAAGCTGGCGGCCAGGGCAGCGGCCCCGCCGCCGGTGGATCCGCCTGGAGTGCAGTCGAGATTCCACGGGTTGCGGCCTGGCTCCCCCAGACGGTTCTCACAAGTGCCGACGATGCCCAGTTCCGGCGCATTCGTTTTGCCGAGAATGATGGCACCAGCCTCGCGCACCCGCCGGACGACGGAGGCATCCTGTTTGGGAACCTGGTGCTTGAACGCCAGCGAACCCAAAGTGGTGCGGATTCCTCTGGTCATCTGGGTGTCCTTGATGGCGATGGGAAGACCAAACAAGGCGCCCTGTTGCTTCCCGCTACTGAGCGCACGTTCAGCATCCTTCGCCGCAGTCAACGCTTCATCAGCTGCGACCGTGACAAATGCGTTCAGCTGCGGGTTCAGGCGTTCGATGCGGTCCAGAAAGAGTTGGGTCAGCTCGACTGGAGAGACCTTTCGTTCCACCAGTAGCCTAAGCAGCTTGTGCGCTGGTTCGAAGGCAAGTTTCTCGTCGATCATCAGATGTGCGCTACGTGTTGCCTTGCAGGACCCGACGAACGTTCTCCGCCGTCAATGCACTCACTCGGCGATTGGATTCCTCTGTGACGCCGGCGACGTGAGGCGTTAGGACAATATTCGGCACGCCGGCCAAGACCGAATCAGGCGGTAGCGGTTCTTCTTCGAAAACATCCAGCACCGCGCCTGCGAGAGCTCCTCTCCTCAGGGCATCTGCCAGCGCTGTCTCGTCCACGATACCTCCTCGCGAGGAGTTGATCAAATAACTGGCGGGGCGCATCAACGAAATCGCTTGGGCATCGATGATGTTTCGCGTCTGCTCGGTCATCGGCACGTGGAGGCTCACCGCGTCGCTGGTGGAGAGCAGCTCTTCGAAGGTCATGCAGGTGACGGCGGTCTGCGACCATACGGGCTCACTCGAGCCTATATAAGGATCGCACGCGGCCACGGTCATACCCAATGCCCGCGCTGCGAAGGCAACCTCTCTGGCGATGTTTCCAAAACCAATTAGCCCCAGTTGATGCCCGGAGATCTCCTTGTGGAGCAGCCGCTCGCGGGGCCAACTTCCAGCCAAAACTTCGTCGGTAACGTCGAAACAGTGGCGAAAGAGCGTCAGCAAGGCGCCGATCACATATTCCTTGACCGCCGTGGTGTTAGCGCCCGATGCAGGAAAAACCTGTATGCTGCGCTGGCGGCAGCCTTCCAGATCGATATTGTCGAGCCCAATGCCCAGGCGACCCACAACCCGCAGTGCTCGGCAGTTTTCCAGCAGCGCGCCGCGAACCTGCGTCCGGTTGCGAACGATCAGCCCCCGCGCCTCGACGACCATCTCCAGGAGATCTTGCGGACGGTCAATTAGTTTCGGGTCGTACACAACATCGAACTTTCTGGACAGCTTAGTCACCGCTGCATCATCCATGAATTCGGAAATGATTATGTCTGCCATGGCGATCAATTAGCCGATGAGTGCCGCGGCTTTCGAATCGTGCCACTGCAATTGCAACTCCACGGCGTCGTGAGGTTTGAAGGTTCGTTGTACCTCATCGATGGCGCTGCCGACAACTTCGATGACATCTAGATCGGCCACCCCCATGCTGTGTTCGTGGCCATATCGCAGCAATCCCAGCTCCAGAGGTTCAAACCCCATCACTTTTGCCATTACGGCATCGACGGCAAAAACGTCTACGCCGGCGGCGGCCACTCCGAGCTCCACTGCATCGGTACCTCCTGGGCCATTACCCTGCAGTCCAACCGTGCCGTCCACTACCCCGATGTCGGGAGCGAGATGTCTGGCGAGACGAATGAGATTGACGTTGATGCGTTGGGCTTCGTCTGGCAACTTGCGCTGATCGTGCGAGCGAAAACCGTGGACCTTGACTCGATCTTCTTTGCGAATGGTGCCCATGATCATGTTCTTCAAGGCGAGGGTAACGCAGCACACGTCGTGGGTTTTGGCAACGGCCATCGAGATGGTGCAGGGACAGTGGAGCACAGTTTCCGGCATGTGGACGGTATATTCGCTACCGTCGGCTAGATAGATCTTTTCCGTCTTCCATGCGGTTTCTCCGTTGAGATCGACCAAGCGGATAGGAACGTCGAACTCGTCGGGTAGGGACCTATAGCCGAAATTGTCCAGTGCCTCACCTGAATAATCTTCGTTTCCACCCTCGGCGATTATGATCTCCCGTGGAGGGTTAGCACAGGAAAGAAGAAAGTCCAACGCTCCGCGCATGGCATCGGCGTGGGAAGAGGCGAGCTGGTTTTTGTTGGCGAGGAAATTCGGTTTCAGCATGACCTGCTCGCGAATCTTCGGTTCGAGATCAGACCGAACTAAATCCATCGCTTCGTAGATGTTTTTCCTGCGCTCTACGGTGCGAGCGAGGCCAACTCTAGTAGCGGATTTGTGGTTCACGAATACCCCCTCTTGAATCCAGCGTTGTGAAAGTCAATTTTTGGTAAGGGAGTAACATAGACGGACGCTTTCAGAGGGGCAATCTAGTCCGACGTACGGGACGATTGGGTGTATTTCGACACCAAGGGTGAGAAGCCGCTGTGTGCACAATCGACGATAGGAAAAGGTGGCAGTGAATATTCGTGGTGTGGTACGGGACAACCGCAACCATGAAGGGATCGGAGGTGTTGCGGTTTCCAATGGAGAGAGCGTGGTCCGTACGGAAGCGAATGGATCGTATCGCATTCCCTTTCGGCCCGGCACTCACAGGTTCATCTGGTTAACGGTTCCAGATAACCACCGTACTAAAGGACCGTTCTACAGGTCGAAGCCCGGCATCGATGATCGGGTCGATTTCCTTCTGGTCAATACAGAGCGAACGCCGTCGGGAAGGATGCGGATGGTGCAGCTTGCCGATATCCATCTTGGCAAGAGGATTGTCGGGGCTCAGGAGTTGCGTGCCGATCTTGAGCGGGTCGCCGTCGACACTCCAGACATCGCCGTAATCAGCGGTGACCTAACCGAAATGGGCTTCCAGGAAGAGCTCCAGGTCTGTCATGAGGCCCTTGAGGGTTCCGGGTTGGAGTACTTCCCCATGTTCGGTGGCCACGACGGGAGACAGGAGCGCAATGAGTGCCAGTCAGGGACCACCTGTACGCTTACCTACGAGCAGATTTTCGGCCCCGCCTATTATAGCTTCGACCGCGGTGGCCGCCATTTTGTACTGTTTCCCAACGAGGACAGATATTTTTCGGAATCCGATGTCGAGCGCAAGCTAAGCTGGTTGCGTGCCGACTTGAGGTGTCAGCCCGCGGATCGGAAAAGCGTGCTTTTTGTGCACGCTACGCCGCAGCAGGGTTTCATCGAGGAAGTGGGAGCGATGGGTGTGGAAATGCTGTTGTTCGGCCACCGGCATGCCAACAAATGGTATCAGGCCTATGGTGTGCAGGTGGGCTGTTGTCCGCCTCTCTGTTTTGGAGGTACTGACTATTCGCCACGGGGCTACCGCGTCGTCGATTTTGATCGCGAGGAAGTGGAAACCCACCTGGTCGCCATTTTGTCACATCGGGAGCGGCTAAAAGACGATGCTCCAACCGTTGGAACCGAGGGTGTCGAATCCGTTGCCGCCGCGTCGGCAAGCGTGAGCTCCGGTGGCCGGACAAACTACTGGCGCGCTGGAATCGACTTGGCCGCAACGTGGCTGGAGCCCCGGTGGGAACATCAGCTGCTCGGTGATCTTCCACGCGGCGCGATGGTCAGGTACGAGGATTCGCTACTGGTGGGGATTGACGGTCACTACGGTGGGGAGTCTGGTCTTCGTTGTATTGACCTAACCAGTGGTGCCACTCGTTGGCATGTGTATACCGATGACAACATTCAGGCTTCTCCCGAGGTCGATGCCGCAGGAACCTGCACGGTCATTACCCCAGCGGGGCGTTTGTACTGCATCGACGCGATGGACGGTGCGATTCGGTGGACTGCTGACCTTCCGGGCTTTCCAGAGCGCTGGATCTACTGCTCCCCGGTTACCGGCCATCAGGGCAAGTCCGGTGCGGATGTGATCTATGCCGGCTCCAACGCCGGCTGGGGTGCCTTCGACGGGGGGACCGGAGCCAACCTATGGTACCATTCCTTCGTTGGAAACGCGCCGCGCATTATCGACAAGCCGTCGCGCGCAAGGGCGATGATCTCCGGCGACTTGTTGATCGCGCTTATCCCAAAACGGGGACTGGTAGCCTTAGACCGAAAAGTGGGGGATATGGTGTGGGAACGTCCATTGGCGGTTCAGCATTACTGGGCGACGCCTGTGGTGACCGAAGATCTGATCATCACAGGCGGAGATCCTGGTATGCTGACGCTGATTCAGGCCGGAACCGGGGAGCTGGTGAACGAGTGGCCATTGGATGGTGACTATCCCGTCGGATTGGAGGTGGCAGAAGGCAGCTGTTACGTCGGTTTTCCCGACGGCAGGATTGCGGCATTGCACTTGGCCGATGGGCAGTTGCGATGGATCTATCAAACGGGCAAAGCGCTCGTGGATGTGGTTCCCACTGGCCGCGGCGGCCCTGCTGGCTTATCGTCACCCTTGTCGTGGCGGGGTTCGTTGTTGGTTCCGGGATGTGACGGATTCCTCCACGTAATCGATAGAGACACGGGGTCGATCGAGCAGCTCATCGATTTCGGCGTTCCGCTATGCGCTACCCCGTGCGTCGCCGAAGACAGTCTGTGCATTGCAACATTAACTGGTCGTATCGTCTGCTTCGCTCCGTGAGCCCGTCTGTCGTCGCCATATAAACATGCTGATCACTGGAACGGTTCGCGAAGCCGACGGAGGCCAGGGTATCCCAGGCGTGGGTGTATGCAACGGAGAGTCATTCGTCAGAACCGGTGACGACGGCTGCTACGAGCTCGATGTTGAACCAGGGGGTCACGCCTTCGTCTGGGTCTGTCTACCTGATGGTTTCTGTACCGGCGCTCGATTCTACCATGGCTTGTTGGATCCGCTCCCCACAGACCGAAGATCGTACGATTTCGAGTTGAGACGACGCCATTTCGGTGGCGGTTTCCGCCTGGCTCACATAACCGATTTGCATTTGGACATCGAAGGAACAGCCCACGTCGAACTGGCTTCACCCGCTTCGCTACAGCAAGCGCTTGATGAGCTGTTGAAACGTTCCGAGCCCGACTTGATCGTAGTCGGCGGGGATCTCACCAATCACGGCACCCTGGACGAGATGGAGGAGGTGCATCGGGTGTTGTCCTCAGTGGACAAACCTCTCTTTCCGATGTTTGGGAATCACGACGGCTCCAAGGAACGACGAATTCAGCTCGCCCGCGAGGGCAAGGCGGATGCGACTTTCACCCGCCATTATGAGCGGTTTTTCGGTCCGCCGTACTACAGCTTCGATTGGGGTGGTTATCACTTCCTGCTCTACGTGGACTTCGATCGCTGTCTTTCCCCTGCCGATCAAACCCGCAAGGCCGTTTGGCTCGAATCCGATCTGCAGCGGCAATCACCCGACAGACCCATCGTGGTTGCGTTGCACGGCCCTCCACCGGCCGATCTGCTGAGCCTACTCAACCAGTACAACGTTAAAACCGTGCTCTACGGTCATCGACATTCCAGCAAGGTATTCCAGCAAAACCACATGGAGGTGGTCTGCACCCCCGCTTTCTGTTTCGGGGGAACCGACACCTCACCAGCTTCCTACTGCCTGTTGGACTTCAATTATGCAACCGGTGCCGACTCGAAACCGCAACACCGATTCGTCACTTTGGGTGAGGACCGCTTGAATCCTGAAACGGATTTGGGCCACACCTTGCCAACGGCGGGTTTGAAGCTGGCATGGGAACGACGTATCGCGGGGGATGTACACCGTTCGGCGCCCTTGTATCACGGAGGTGGGTTGCTCGTCAGTTTGGCCGGCGAAAATTTCGACAGCGGATCGGGTGTGTTGTGTCTTGACGCGGCAGACGGACGAGAGCTTTGGCGTTTTCAGTGCGAAGGAGCTGTCAAAAACACGGTAGCTGCTGCTGAAACCGGGGTTTGCGCTGCGGCTACCGTACATGGGGAGGTCCATCTTCTCGAAACGGAGACGGGAAACCTGCGTTGGAGCTCAAAACTACCTGGTTATCCCGACTTCTTTCTCTACACTTCGCCGCTGGTTTCCCCATCGGCGGTATTTGTCGTTGAAAAGGGATTCTGTGGCGCTTTGGACCAAGAAAATGGCGAGCTGAAATGGTTCCGTTCGATGGATCCTAATGATCAAACGCAGACCCCATTCCGTCGTGGTGTTTCCGGTCGCGACGTACCATCGTTCACTGGATTCTGTCTGTTTCGCCATCTTCTGGTTGGGCTGATTCCTGGTCGAGGTCTGGTCGGTTTGCATCAGGATTCCGGCGAGATCGAATGGGAAACTGAAATGGAAGGCGGCAAGCAGGCGTTCGCGATGCCTGTTTTGGCCGGTGAGCACTTGGTCAGCGGTGGGGGGCCTGACGAACTGGTTGTCGTCGAGGCTGACTCGGGCGCTGTGTTGTGGCGTCGCAAGATGTTGGAAGGCGGGCTTCCGACCGGTCTCGCGGTGGGCGATAGTCGCCTGTTTGCCACTTCTGCGGTTGGAGGCCTTCGTTGCGTTGATCTGGCCACCGGCGATCTCATCTGGACCTTCGAGACCGGAGAGGATCTATTGGACATGATTCCCCGTCGGCGAGGTCTGCGATCGATTCTGGCGGCACCAGTGCTTTGGGATGGCTTGGTGGTTCTGGGTGGAAACGACGGTGTTCTCTACCTCATCGATACTATGGACGGAGAATGCCGGGGGTCTCTACGGTTCGGAGTCCCGATCACGGCGACGCCCTGCCTGACCGATCTTGGGTTCTGTGTTCGAACCTGGGACGGGCGGCTATTCTCGTTGTACTCACAATAGGAGTGGACGGCGTGCCGTCATTTGTGGGCGCGCTCCAAAATCTCCAGCACCTGCTCCCTTTTCTTGCTGTTTGAGGTCATGGCTTCGTCCGGCAGATGATCAGTCGACGACAGCCGGAGCAACTCGAATTCCGGTGCCAGACGCATCGAAGTAAGCATGCAGTTCCATGGAAAACGTGGCCGCTCCAGCAGTTCGGGGGCGTGCCGCTTTAACACATGGCGCGTGGCAGCACCTACCGACGCTCCGTGTCCCACCAGAAGCACGTCTGTTTCTCGAGTCATCAGCAGGTCGATTTCGGGAGCAACTCTCGCCTCCACATCGTCCGCCGCTTCCGCATCAGTGGTCCACCAGGGATAGCTGATGTCACGGTCAACGCGTAAACGGGGATAGTCCGTTTGCAGCTCTATCGCCGTTAACCCTCGGAATTTCTTCATGTTTTCGCCGTCACCGTTCGACTCGCGCATTCCCGGGGCCAGGCATAACGGAACGTCGGCGGTATCGGCAATGATCTGACCGGTCTCCGTGGTTCGCCTGTACGGCGAGGAGTACACTTCGCCAGCGAATCCCAACTTGCGCAAATACTTGCCGAGTAACCAAGCTTGGCGACGGCCCAAGGAACTCAATGGTGGGTCTCCAGGGGCAAAGAACACGTCCGTCTCTTCGCCTTCGGAAATAGCGTGCACTTGACCGTGCCTGGTGATATGGACAATCATTGTTTTTAGATGTCTTGCTTAGCCTCTCAAAACCAAAGTATGCGAGCAAAATTATGCGGGCTCAAGCTCTTGCGTCGCACGAACGTTCGGGCGTCCGTGTTCAGCTGTATCTTATATCGATCCGTTTCAGCTTGCCGCTCCGATGACCACACGCCTATCCTTACGAAGTGGCACTTGATTTTGCTCTATACGCAGAGATAGCCAAAAAGTGACCAATGTGAACGATGATCCCGGCTTGACAATTGGCGTTCTTGTGGATCCACTACCGCTCGGAGCCTGGGTTCACGAGATTCTGACGCAAATTGCCGAGCAGAATCTGGCTCGAACATCATTCGTCGCTGTGGCCAAGACGCGGGTCAACCTGCTCAAGCGGGCGGCAAGGTTGCCTCTGACCTTCTACCTCTGGCTGGATCGTCTGGTCTTCCCGAGCCATCCGTTCGCCTTGGAGCACCCGGAGGCAGCCCCGTTGCTCCGCCGGCTCGGCATTTCCCAATACCTGATGGTATCGGATGTTTCTCCCGAGGTAATCGAAGCGGTGGATATAGTGCTCAATCTGAGCAGTCGTCCGGTAGATTTTGCAGAAGCAAAAGAGATCTGGTCCGTGCCGTCCGTACTTGAGGGAAAGCGATGTGGTGTGGCGGCCGTTTATGAAAAAAGTCCTGTAGTTTCCGCTCAGCTGCGAACCACCGCTCCAGATTCAATCGTTGCTCGCTCCCTATGTACGGCCCATTGTGCCACCGATTTTTTTTCGGTTGGGCGCAGTCGCAACCGGGTTCTGTGGAAGGCTGCCGCATTGGTCGTGCGTACCCTCAAAGGATTGAGAAGGTCGCGGGATATCTTAGCAGAGCAAACAACTCATGAAGCCGGCAAAGATGAAGCGGATATTCGTCGCTCGGTCCTGTTTCTAGTTGCGAAGATCTCTGGCCGATTGCTTCGAGATGGTTTAAACAAACTATTCTATCGCTCGCAATGGCAGTTGATCTACAGCGCCGGGGATTACTCCGACAATTTTGCAGGCTACCGTCGGCTAAGTCCTCCTAAAGATCGCATATGGGCAGATCCTTGTGTCGTTATGCATATGGAACGGCACTTCGTGTTTGTCGAGCAGGTGTTGGCGCACGATACGAACGGCCAACTTGCGGTTTTGGAGATCGACAACCAGGGAATCGTGAGCGGACCAAAAGTCGTTCTGGAAAAACCGTACCACCTGTCTCACCCGTTTGTCTTTGCGTGGGGCGGAGATTTCTACTTGGTGCCTGAATCAGCGGCAAATCGGACGGTGGATCTCTATCGATGTGTCGAGTTTCCAATGCGCTGGGAACACCACAAAACTTTGCTGGCGAACATGCAGGCAGTGGATGCCACGCTACTGGAAGAAGAGGGGTGTTGGTGGATGTTCGTGACCGTCGCCAGCCATGAAGGCGCTACCACCCGGGACGAACTGTTTCTGTATTCGAGCCAAACTCCGGTCGACGAGTGGCGACCCCACCCCTTGAACCCGGTGGTAACCGATGTTCGCCGGGCACGACCTGCAGGAAGGATCTTCCGCGAAAACGGCAGGTTGATGCGCCCGGCGCAGGATTGTTCACACCGTTACGGCTACGGCATTCGTTTGATGGAGATCGAAGTTTTGAACGGGGAGCGATACGAAGAAAAAGAGGCAGACTGTTACCAGCCCAACTGGGATCGAAGCGTGGTCGCGATGCACACCATCGATCGCGGCGTCGATTTCACCGTTCTGGACACCAAGCGGTCGCGTTTCCGTCTGTGGGAATGAAGCCGGATCGAAGCCCGACTCACTAGGTATAACCGTATTTGTTCAGCACCTCTCCAGCGACGGCGCCGATCTTTTCGAGGTCTTCAATGCTCAGTCGCTCGATGGCAGCTTGGTTCATGTTCTTAATCTCGGATTGTATCCCATGCACCTGCCAGCTGCCTTCCAGATTATTGTAATCGACCGGATCCAACTCCAAGAAATCGGTTATGCTGCGTAGGGTTGCTTTCGGCGTTGACGCAAGGTCCTCGTATTTCAAACACATAAAACGATATAACTGGGATCGATCTTTGGTGATCAGCTGATCAGTGGTGGTCCACTGCTCGGCGCACATTTCGATAGGATATCCCGAGGGGAAGTCGTGATTGTTATGCTTCGCCGGATCGGCCTTGCGTCGTATTCCTTCCGCCACCGCGTAGCCGTTGCGCACTAGGTAGATGAACGAGGCCGGCGCAAAATGAGCGGCGAGAAACGGAGCACGTGCGGTGTTTGCCACTGACTTATCCAGCAGTAAAGGTCGTGTAGTAGGATAAAGAATGGACCAGTGTCTCTTGATTCGTTGTGCTTGTTGTGCCGTTTCCGGTCCTGGCTGCAGTCTTACTTGGTCTTGGCAGCGGCACCACATCCGATTCCAGCCGAAGTCTTCTGGACGGGGCAAGACATCGGTGAATCGCACCCCTTCTCCGGGAAGCGCACCAATCATTGGATGTGTAGCCAGGATGTCTTTGAGCAGCGTCGTGCCGGAGTTGTAACAGCCAAGGATGAAGATCCATTGTCTGCCTTCCAGCTCGGAGCCGAGCGGAGCTGCAAGGCGTTGGCCCCATTTGGTGCGCATGAACTGGTTGCGGAGTCGAGTCGGGATCTGTCGGATTTCTTTTGTCTTCCCCATGTTTCAACCCTGCTGTACCACCCGCTCGACGATCTGATAGGAGGTGTCGCTGAGGTTGGCAAGAGAAAAGCGAGCAGCGATTCGCTCTCGGGCTCGTTTTCCGAATTCTTCTCGCAAATTGGCATCCACCATTAAGTGGCGCAGTTTAGCGGCGGCATCGACCACGTTGTCCTTTGCAGCTAGCAAACCGGTTTCACCATCGCGAACGATTTCCGGTGTGCCTCCGCTGTTGGCACCAATACAGGGCAAACCAAAAGCTCCGGCTTCCATGAAGACATTGGGCATTCCTTCGCCAACGCCCAGCATCATGAAGATCGTAGCTTGTCTGTAAAGATTAAAAAGGGCGGCGGACATCGGTTCGAGCGCCCCAAGCAGTTGGATACGAGCGCCGAATCCACTGGCCCCTACTTGCGTTTCCAGCATGGACCTGGCTGGCCCATCGCCGACGATCACCAGACAGGAGTCAGGAAAATTATCTGCGATTTCGCGAAACGCCCGTACTACTAGGTCGACCCGCTTCTGCTCGACCAGTCGAGCTACGGTCAAAACGACCAGCTGATTGCCAAAGTCTGGGAACCCACTGGCGTGAGGCTTCTTCGAGAGCGTTTCGAGCTGCTCGAGATCCACTGCTGAGGGACTGATGAAGATCTTATCTTGGTCGACGCCTTTTGCTATGGCTACGGTGCGCAAATAGCCGCTGGCCGCCGCGATCGCCTTAGATTTCAAATAACACCACCTCTGCGGCACGCTCTCTATTCGCGTCCACAATCCTCTGCCCGGCAAACGACGGACGATATCTGAGCCCCTGATGCTGGCGATGAGGTGGGTATTCGTCGGGATAGCTGTTATTCCGGACACACGACAGGCTAGTCCGTTGGTTGCCCACAAAATGTCTGGACGCAGTCCTGCAACTGCTCGTTGGAGCCAGCGTCGCGCAACGAGATATCGCTTGGGGACAAGACGGACATGGGGCATGCGGATGATCTCGAACGGCTGGTTCTCGTCGTAGACGGCATCGTTGCCGTCACCGGTTGCCGGTGCGAGTACTTGCACGTCGACTCCGCGGCGGGCAAGACCGGTGGCAAGACGGGCGGCGTAAATGGCGGATCCCGTAGCCGAAGGGGGAAACTCCATACCGAAGATCAACACTCGGTAGGTGGGTTTACTCGTTAGCATACCACTGGCCAATATAGGTAGATCCTGCACCACTAGGCGACTGCACTATTGGTCAACTCTTTTTGCATTCTTGTGGCCAAAGCAATTTCCCTATATTCAGCCCATGACTAAAACCAGGCGAGCTGGCCCGTGACTTCTGGTACCATGCCACCAGCAACAGTCCAGCAAGAAGAGCAGCGGGATATCGATGACCTGGCTACCGGTGCGTTGGCGAATTTTCTCGGCAAAGCGGCGCGGATTTCTCGCGGCGGTTTCATCTGGGTCGTCACGCTGTTGTGCGGACTTGAGGTGCAGGCGCTGTACTCGCTTACCTGGGGTTTCGTCTCGACCCTTAACAAGATCGGTCGCTTCGGTCTCCAGCGCGGCGTTGTTCGTCACTTGACCGAGATACGAACAGGCGACCAAAAGCGCGGGGCCGAGATCGTTGTTGCCGCGGCTTTGCGGGTTGGTCTGTTGGTAAGCGGTGTGGTAACCGTCGCCATGGTGCTGACCGCAGGTTGGGTCGAAGCCTTCTATGGTAAGCCGATCGCCACTTCACTACGCATCATGGCGTTTTCGACCGCATTTATGTCGGTCGCATGGACGCTGGGGTCTGCTATCCGCGCCCTCCGCATCATGCGCTACAACGTCTACGTCATGTCTGTATGTGGACCACTGTTCCTGCTTGTGGCCGGTAGCGTCGCAGGATTCCTGTATCCCACGTTGGAAGGCATATCGTGGGCGCAGCTGGCGATGACAATCGTGATCTGTATGTTGTCGGCGTATTATTACCAGCGGTTCTATTCGCTGCGCAACACCCTGCGATTTCTGTTTGCTGCAACCTCCTGGAAACCGCTAGCGCGTTTCTCCTTCCCGGTGATGATCACCGATCTTCTGCGTGCGCTCTTGACCCAATTGGATGTGCTGATGCTAGGCCGTTTTGTTCCGCAGGACCAGATTTATCTTGTTGGGGTCTACGTCCTCGCGCGCCGACTCGCCAGTGCCGTGCTCAAGGCGCCACAGGCGGTAGATCCGATCTTCAGCCCCGTTGTCAGCGAGCTCGCAGTTCAGGAGAGATTCGCCGAACTGGGTCAACGCTTCGTTGTCGTTTCCCGATGGATTCTGTTCGTGAATCTGCCGATCTTTGTGGCTATACTTACTGTAGGAGATACTCTGTTGGCGCTGATATCGGGTGCGGGATCGCTTTCCTCCGCCGAAATCGAGGTCGGTATCCAGATCCTCTACATCCTGTGCGTCGGCATGACTATATTCTCCGCCTTTTCGGCGATCGGGCCGCTACTTACTATGTCCGGGCGTCCTTATCTGAACATGGTCAACAATGTCGTATGGCTGGCGGCGAATTTTCTGCTCAACTTGTGGTTTATTAGTCACTTTGGGATCATCGGTGCCGCTTTGGGAGCCACCTTGTCGCGCTTTTTGGTCAACGCTTTATGGATCGGTGAGGTCTACGGCATCCACGACATTCTGCCGTTTCACCGTTCCCAAACCAAACCTCTAGTTGCCGCCGCTGCCGGTGCCTTTGCAGGATGGATACTGAGCCAAGTGTTGCCAGAACCGCTATGGTCAGCGGCTGGATTTCTCGTTGGATTTCTGGCCGTGTACTTTGCGGCACTGTTCCTCCTTGGAGTCGAACGCGAGGAGCGTGATATTCTGAATCGGTTCCGGGAGCGCGCGTTAAGCTACCTACACCTGCCCAAGGCAGCTCGTTCTTAGAAATACTCATATCGAAAGGATTATCCGTGCGGAAGAGTAAGGTTCTACAGAAGATTCGCAACGGCCAATGTGCCCGCATATGTGGGCTCGGCCACTATCTGCCATTCTTCATTCGGTTCGCTTCGTTGAATCGCTACGACGGCATCTGGTTGGATCTGGAACACCGGTGCATGGACACCCGCGAAGTACAAAGCTTGCTGTCGATGATGCGCCACAACGATATCGATTGCATGCTACGTCCGCCTACCCGGGATCGGACTCGCCTCTATCGCTACTTGGAGGATGGTGCGACAGGTTTCATGTTCCCTTTTGTTGACGATGTCGCCGTCGCTCGCAGTCTGGTAGAAGCGGTCAAATATCCGCCGTTGGGGAATCGCGGGATCGACGGTGCGGGACTCGACGCCGATTACGGCCTCGACTTCTTTCTCGACCGTGAAAGCACGTATCTTGAGGATGCCAACCGGGAAACGTTCGTAGTTGCCCAGATCGAAACCCCGAAGGCCCTGAGTAATCTCGACGAGATTGCTCAGGTGGATGGCATCGACCTGCTTTTCGTGGGACCTGGCGATCTTGCTGCCCGTCTAGAGCATAGTGACATGGGCGATCTTGATGCGGCCGTTGAAAGAGTGGCCGAGGCTGCACAAAAACATGGTAAAGCGTGGGGTATTCCCGGAGGCCCACCTGAAGCGGTGGAGAAGTACCACAAGATGGGTGCTCAGATGATCGCCAACGCTGGCGACTTTGGGGTATTCAAGCTGCTGGAGGCCGGGGCCGAAGATTTCGACCGGATTCTCGGTGAGGGATGAGCCAAGCGAGCTTTTGGCGATTCGGCGGTTGTGCGGTAGCCCTGCTAGTTGCGGCGGCAGCATTTTCTTGTGTGCCGCCGCACTTCACCGGAACCTCCATCTTGCCCAGAGAACGAGTTCGAGCACAAGGGGCAGTCAAGGTTCTATTCGGTTGGCAGTCTGGAGATAGTTGAGACCCCTGAACGATGGGTGGATCTGACGCGACAGTTGGGGGCGGTCAGATCAAGGGGATTGAAGGCAGAGCTGATGTTGCCCTCGTCGATCGGAACACGATACGCGGTGCGTTTGTGCGAAGCGATCGCGCAGGTATCTGAACCGGCCGTAGGTGTGCTTGCTGAAAAAACCCACTGACCCGGCTCGCGCTTGTCGAATTTTCGCATTGTGCTTAGGAGGTCGGCGTGAACTACATAGGTGGGTGCTGAGGTCGGGAGGGTCAACAAATATGGCAGATGGTCCGGGTGTTGGGCAAGAAGCTGGCGGAAAAGCAGCTAATGGGCGCAAGGATCTGGAAAAGCTGCAGTCGGCGACGGAGGCCTATAACGAGATGCGAGCTTAGTTAGTCTTCCTCGACTGCTGGTTTACCCATGAGATAACTCCAGGTCTCGCGACGGATCCGGCCCTCCTTGTAGCGGTCGGTCTGCCCCACTTCCAACGATCTCCCGAACGTCAGGATGTTGTTCACATCCTCTCGTTGTCCGCGGACGTTCCAGTCTAGTGATTGGTCAAGGTTAGCGGGATCGTGGTTCCATGTCGGTCCCGTGTTCGGCTGCGTGCGCGCAAACAAGAACTTGATCATGTGACGCTTGCGATTCGACCGATTGGCGGCAGTTCCGTGCCAGATATCGTAGTGGGTGAAGGCGATAGTTCCGGCCTCGACGGCCACCGGAATCTGGCCGCGGATGTTGTAATAGCTGGCCATGCGGTCGGTGGGGGCGTTGCGGAAGTGGGTGCCCGGCACGATCACCGTAGGACCCATATCTGCTGACACATCCGTAGGGTAGTACAGTCCTAAAAACCGGTTCATGTGGCTGTCGCGGTTGTTGGTGCCGTCCTGATGCCAGTGCATGTATTCTGTTCCTGCCTGTTTGCAGTGCCAGTGACGATGACCCAACACCTCATATCCGATACCCGCCAAACAGGTCATTATATTGGTGACCTGCGGGTGGTCCAGTACTTGCCAAAGCTCGGGAACAGCGTCGGTAATGGCGTCGCCCGGATTGTGGTCAAGGGCTTCGAGCTTGGTGGCAATGGTTTCGTTCAAACCTTTCGGCAGGTCGAGCTTGGCGATATGGTAGCCGCCGACGAGGAACTTTGCCATCTCAGCGTCCGTTAGTCGGTAGTCCGTCTGGGTCACGAGGCAATCTCCATCTTCTGAAGAATGAATTCATAGCCGATCACATCTAGGTCGTGGTCTTCGATGGGGGCTTGAAGGTGAGGGAATTGGACGATCTGCCAGCCATCAACAACGGCGTCGTGAACGGTTTCGTATGGCCATTCCGGTTCGTCCGCGATAATCTCGGTTTTGAACCCTTTGACTGGTTCTATCAAGTTCATAGCGACCACCTCCGAGAGCACACTCGGCTTGGTGGCATGGAGATAGAGCAGGCGCTGTCTAGGCTGCGAATCCGGTGCGTTTTGATGAGCTTCCACGGTATCCTCGGCTTGGGTTGCTGAAAATATAGTGCGTCACTAAATCTTTTTGCAAATCATTGCGAGGTGGCCAGGGCGAAACGACTGTGGCCTATGCCTCCCAATGTCTGCGGATCGTTGGCGGGCCATACCACGGCCCTAAACAAAAGCCTGTCGGGCTTCGAGGCACCGCTGTCCTGCGGCTTCCCAATGGTCTATTTTAAGGCCTTGTTTCAATGGATTCGAGAGCGTTTTGTTGAGATCATGGATAGACTCCGAAAACTGTTGGAGAGGGAAGCGCCGGTGAAGTGGCTATTCTACGGTGACAGCATCACCCACGGGGTGCGGCACACTTTCGGTTGGCGTGACTACGTGGAACTCTTCTCAGAACGTGTCCGTGCCGAGCTCGGTCGCAGCATGGATCTGGTACTCAACTCCGCCATCAGCGGCAACACGACCCGGGAGCTGTTGGATGGTTATTCGTGGCGGGTGGAGCAGTTCAAACCGGATGTAGTCTTCTTGATGATCGGCATGAACGACTGCAAAGATGAACTCGAGATGACCTCCGACGAATTTCGCGGCAACCTACGACGACTATTTGACCAAAACGTAGGAATCGGCGCCTTGACCGTTTTTCAAACTACCTGCCCGATCCTGCCCGGCTTGGCGCCGGAACGCGAACCGACATTCCCCGTATTCATGCAAACCATCCGCGACGTTGCTGCGGATACGGGCGCGCCTCTTGTAGACCATGTTGAGCATTGGCGCAAGAACGAGGAAAGCCATCATTTTTGGATGAGCAACGCATTTCACCCCAATCAGTACGGCCATCGGGCGTTCGGCCATCTACTTTTTCGGCAACTGGGGATGTACGATACAGAAAGCATTTGCTGCCGGTTGCTGGTCCCGTGAGTCCCGGAAGATGATTCTTCGACCTTCCAGTCACACAATCCGTCACTCTCCGGAGCCGAAGCGCTGCCGGGTCCGCCGCGAACACTCACAACTGCGACACAGGAGAATGCGATGATCAACGTGCTTGCATCGATCCAAGTCAAACCTGGCAAAATGAAGGAGTTCCTGCCTATCTGTAAAGCCAACATTCCCAACGTGCGACAGGAGAGTGGATGTATCGAGTATGCGGCGGCGATCGACGTGGATGCCGACCTCGAGCCCCAGGTTTTGGACGAAAACATGGTCACCGTAATCGAGAAATGGGAAAGTCTCGAAGCACTAAACGATCACCTCAAAGCGCCCCACATGTTGAGCTATCGCGAGCACGTAAAAGACCTGGTTGGCAAGGTCACGCTCAAGGTGTTGCAAGAGGCGTAGCAGGGGTGCGGAGGTGGTGATGAACAAAGACGACCTGAAAGGATACCTCGTCAGCGCGCCGTTGCCTTGGGACGACAATGGGGGGCTGCTGGTCGATTCATTTTGCACTGCCATCCGCAAGCTTCTGGAAGAGGAGTGCGACGGGATATACCTCTTTGGCACCAGCGGCGAAGGTTACGCCATATCGGATGACGAGTTCAAGGTGATTATCGATTTATTCGAGGTCGAAACCCAGAGATTTTCGGGTTTCATACAAGTCGGGTGTTTTGGACTTTCGTCGGAGCAGGTCAAAGTGAGATGCGGCATGGCCGCTGATCGCGGAATCGAGGCAATGCAGATTACACTTCCGTTCTGGAAAGAGCTCAACGACAACGAGCTCATGCGGTACTTCCAGGACGTCTGTGGCAGTTTTCCCGATATCTCTTTCTTGCTTTACAACAACCCCCGCAATAAACGACGCTTGAACGGTAGCGAGTTGGCGCGCATCGCTGGCGAAGTCCCCAACCTGCACGGCACCAAGACCGGATCAGGTTCAGATATGGACTTCTACGAGCTGCTGACAGAGGCATCGATGATGCGGCATTTTGTCACCGAATCTGCTTTTCCGTTCTGCCATTCGCTTGGCGCTGCCGGTCTTATCCCATCCTCCAACTACAGCAGGCCGCGGTTCAGCCGTACCTATTACCAGATGGTTATCGAGGGCGACTTGGAACGAAGCAGACAGATGCATGGTGATTTGATTCGCTTCTTCTACACGACGGCACTACCGCTGGCGCGGAAAGGATACATCGACGGGGCCATAGACAAAGCGTACGCCAAGATCGGCGGTATGGATATTCCGCTCACCATGAAGTCTCCCTACATGTCGTTGTCCGCTGAAGACTACGCATGGCTCGAAGATCTGATTTGGCGGGAATTCCCCGACCAGTGAACTATGGATTGCCATTTCGAGTGTGACGCTACCAATCGGGTGGCTTCGGTTTCGGACAGCAAGGATACGATCGCCGCACGGAATAAACGGCTCGATTTTGCCCAGGATCGTGTTCTAGGGAAAAGATCTAAACGCCTTACTACATGACGATGGTATGTGCTCTGTCTATGCGGCGGTCTTCCGCACGGTACGCGTCAATGAGAAAGAACTGTCGGTCGAATACCGGTGTGACACCCCAAGTGAACTTTGCGCTTAGCGGTTGAATGTTACCTCGGAGTAGTTCGGGGTGGTCAGTCTTTCTAACTCGTTAATGTAGACTACAGCCACGTGGCAGAAAATTGAGCAGAGGGTGGAAACGCTCAAACTGTTCAAGAAGTTGGCCTATATCTTGGTGAGTCATGCAATTTGTCTCGACTGTTATGGATTCATGACGAAACGAACAGACAACTTGCGAAAGCAGGGCAGGAAATAGTCTGTTGACGGACGAGACAATCGTTCGGATTTTTCACGGCTTATTGAAAGGAGCTCATTTATGAAAGCCCCTTGGGTGACCTACCGACCGGAACTGAAGGTCCTTGACTGTACCATTCGCGACGGCGGTTTAATGAATGACCACCAGTTCGATGATGACCTGGTCAAAGCAACCTACGAAACTTGTGTGGGAGCCGGTCTCGACTACATGGAGATCGGCTACCGCAACTCAAAGCGCCTTTTCCCCAAGAAGCAATACGGAGCGTTTCGACACAGCGACGAAGAGGATATCCGTAAGATCACCGGAGACCACGATCCTGAATCCACCGGCCTCAAGCTGGCGATTATGGCGGACGCTGGGAAGAGTGACTGGAAGACCGAAATCCTTCCTGCTGATCAGAGCGTTGTCGACATGGTTCGGGTGGCTTGTTACGTCGATCAGATCCCTGAAGCTTCCGACATGATCGTCGACGCGCATGAAAAAGGCTATGAAACGAGCTGTAACCTGATGGCTATATCCACGGTGCAACAGGCGGAAATCGAGCAGTCTCTTGAAGTAATCGCCCAAACCCCTGTAGATGTTGTCTGTGTGGTGGACAGCTTCGGCGCCCTTTATGGGGAGCAGATCGACATTCTGGTACGCGGCTACATGCAGGCGTTGGAGGGGACGAACAAGCAGGTGGGAATTCACACCCACAACAACCAGCAACTTGCGTTCGCTAATACCATCGAGGCGATCATACTGGGTGCCAACCGAGTCGATGCTAGCATGGCGGGTTTGGGGCGCGGTGCAGGTAACTGTCCTATGGAGTTGCTCATTGGTTTTCTGCGCAATCCCAAGTTCAAGCGGCGTCCGATCTATCAACTGCTCCAGGATCACTTTGTCAAGCTTCGCGAGAAGCTGGAATGGGGCGCACTGGTACCGTACAACATCACGGGTCAGCACAATCAACATCCGCGTGAAGCGATGGCGTTGCGCGCCGGCCCCGACAAAGATAAATACGTCGAGTTCTACGATCAGGTCGTCGGAGACATGTAGTGAGGCTCAATCACGTAGGCCTGGTCTGCTCCTCTGAAGCGAACTGTGACCGGTTCTACGGCCAACTACTGAAGCTGGAGAAGCTGGAAACGAAATCGTTAACCGCCGATCTGTCCGCCGGAATTTTCGAACTAAACACGCCTTATCAGATGCTCAACTATGGCGACGATCATCTGAAGTTCGAGATCTTTCTTTCAGATCGGCGCGACTTTGTCGAGCCGCAGATCGGACACGTTTGTATCGGCGTAGACGCCCTGGATCGCTTTCTGGTTGAGTGCGAGGCATTTAATGTGGAGGTGCGGAGGATACCTAAGGGAGATTCTTATGTAACCTTCATAAAGGATTACGATGGAAACCTGTTTGAAATCAAACAGAGCGTGTAAAGCGAGAGGAGAAAGGAGCTGATCATGCCGGATGTCGATGGTGCCAAGGAAGCCAAGAATTACCACACCGACGTGCCCCAAAGGACCGAGGGGTTTTTCCTCAAAGGATCCAATTCCTACGACTGGGGCCTAAAGAACCGTTTGGCCCGAATCTTCAGTGGAACCTCCGGCAACACGGTTATGCTTGCCTTCGATCACGGTTACTTTCAGGGCCCCACCACGGGATTGGAGCGGATCGACGTCAACATCAATCCACTCGTTCCATATGCCGACACGTTGATGCTGACTCGTGGGATTCTGCGAAGCATAATCCCACCTGAGAAGACCAAACCCCTGGTACTGCGCGCTTCCGGAGGGCCAAGTATCCTTAAAGAGCTCTCCAATGAAGAGATTGCCATGGATATGGAGGACGCGGTCCGCCTCAATGCCTGCGGTGTTGCTGTACAGGTGTATGTTGGTGCCGAGTTCGAGAAGCAGACGATCGTCAATATGACCAAATTGGTAGACGTCGGCACTAGGTACGGAATACCGACGTTGGCGGTTACTGCCGTTGGCAAGGATATGGTGCGTGACGCCAAATACTTCAGGTTGGCCACCCGCATTTGCGCCGAACTTGGAGCCCACTTCGTTAAGACTTACTACGTAGAAGAAGACTTTGACACGGTCACCTCCTGCTGCCCTGTGCCCATCGTTATCGCTGGCGGCAAGAAGCAGCCGGAGCTGGACGCGCTGAAGATGGCCTACAATGCGTTACAGCAAGGCGCCAATGGTGTCGATATGGGCCGCAATATCTTTCAGTCTGAGAATCCGCAGGCAATGATTAAAGCAGTACGGGCGGTGGTGCACGAGGGTGAGAAACCGGAGCAGGCGTTTGAGCTATTCAACGCAATTAAGAATAGCAAGCCGGTGGCCGTCTGACGCCTACTAATTGGCAGTGAACGTCGCCAGCTGGCGGGGATAACCAAGTAAGTGCCGCGCCAGATAAACGAGTAGAGTCCTAGGCTTGGCGGGAGGTTGGCTGCTTGTCCTTCGCAACACACGGACGCCGAAGTAGAAGTCGCTATCTGCGATATTTCCGAATGGCGGTCCCGCCACCGTCTACGCTGGTGGCCACGATTTCTTTACACTCACATCCCAAAGATGAAGCCGCGCCGTATGCTGCAATTTAAAAATCTTTTTCAATTTTGATCCGCCTCGACGGACGAAGAAATCAATGCGGCGCATTCCAATTCGCGCGCAAAAGATCTTCAGATTCCGTAAACTGTTCCCTGCCACCGACGTATATTTCAACAAGGTAGTAGAAGAGAGTGCTCTTTCGGGGCACACTATCTATAGGAACTGAACCGGATTGTCCGGCGTGAACTGATTTTGAGTAAGGAGTTCAGATATGGCATGTATCAGATGTGGTGCACTGTTCGCTGCGATAGTCTTGGCCGTTTTGTCACGTAGCGCCGTGCTGGCCGGCGAAACGATCAAGTCCCACTCCAAACACATAAACATGGCAAAAACTTTCGACAATCAGGAACTGGAATATGAAGAAGGGCATGTAATAGCCATGTTCCACGCACAGGGAGTTGGAGTTCGCATTGAAGGGCCCAGCGAACCCCCTTACAAGATCGGGATATGGGGGGCGGGAGACTACAAAGGAGACGGAACCGGCACTGTCCAAGGCTATGGTAAGTTCATATTCTCCGACGGTCCTACTTACTTTGAGCGTTGGTCCGGAACGGTTGCTAACGGCAAAGCCGTAGGAACCGCTGTCTATTTTAACGGGCCAGGGTGATTCGCAGGTATGGAGGGCGGCAGAAAATACGAATGCATGTTGTTGGGTGACCATTTTGCGTGTGACGTGGACGGCATCATCAAACTACCTCATTGAGAAAGTGACGCTCCTGCCCATACAGCAATGAGTAACATCCTCAAATTTCCTGGCCAGGCACCGCGGCTGGAGCACAAGAGATCCACGCGCCGACGTTGGGAGAATCCAGAACAGCTGGATCTCTTTGCAAGTATTCCAGGTCGTGTTTCAGATTTTCCGCTGAACCCGTTCGACGAAGCCCTGCTGCAAGAGGAGCGGGGCAACTACGACCAAGCCCGAGAGAAATACCATGAAGCAATCGGTGAAGGTGAATCGGTGCCGGATGCTTTTTGCAATCTGGGCATCATCGAATACCGACTTGGCAACCGCGAAGCAGCGATAGAGTCGTTTGCCCATGCACTGGCCCAAGCGCCGCTCCATTTCAACGCACATTACAACATGGGCAACATGTATCTCGATGCCGGTGCGCACGCACTCGCGCGACTCCATTTCGAACTTTGTGCCCAGTCGGAACCGGAGTTTGCCAATGCCTACTACAATCTGGCCTTGGCTTGCGCCATGGCTGGCGACTTCAGGCCGGCGATCAACGCACTGAAAGCGTTTCAAACTCTGGTCAATACCGAAGAGAAAACTATGGCAACCGACCTGCAATTGCTGCTCGAGCAGGGCCTCAACCAACCCGGAAACCGTCCTTCGAATCGGCCCAGCCGGCGCGATTGAGCCAATCTTCGGCATGCCGCCTAAAGTGTACTGTTCGCCCCCGCGGGTCCAGCCTAGTACTATCCCTTACGGGCACTAGCCAAGCAACTCCCGGCGGTGTCAACATAGGCCATTGAAGTTCCCCGAAAATCGCCGGGGAATGAAATAACATTCCGCAAATCGGCTCCCCTAAAGCGGTCTCTAAAAAGCGAGTTTCTCTGATATTTGTATCACACAAATCTGTGCCGTTGAGGTTGGTCCCGGATAAGTCGGCGAAACTGAGATCTATTCTCCTCAGATTCCTGTCCAATAGATCGGCACCATGGAAATGGCAAGGTATCATCGCCAGAAGACCAGTCGAAGTCTCTGCGAGCAATCTAGCTTAGCACAACTTAGCAATCGAATTATTAAGTATGGATGTGATGACCTTTCGCGCTGACGGCTTCCTCTGCGTTATTTATCGTCAAATTGCCGGTAGGATCGCCTCTTTACTGAAAAGTGGCATAATGGTGTGTGTTGGGTGGAGAGACAGCGGGCATTCAAATTTTCCACAAACGTTCGCAAAGGGAATCTTCAACACAACAAATGCAATCACGATAATCAAATAGAATCGATTCATTTTCTTGGCCGACATCACATGTAGGCCTTAAACGCCATTAAAACAGGGATTTGCATTCCAGGAGTTTCAGTAATCTGTTGTCCCGTCGTGCGACTCCATCTCGTCTTACCTGCCTGCCTAACCCACTCCGTAGGACAGGTAAACGGCTTGAAAGCTGACCTGCATTTTTCTATTTATATCGCTGTGCGTACTTCTCTGTTTCAACACAATTCTCGGTGGGGTTGGTATGCTCGCAACAACGGGTAATACATGATCACATTCCCTTTCTTCTTGAGCCGTTTTTGGTTTCTTTGGCGGCAGTACTTGACTGATCGTGACCGTCCCGACCTCGATCATCTACGGAACCTAACCGATCCTGATCGTTTCCTTTGGTCAATGCTTCCACATGCGGCACGTACCTTCGGACCCTGCATGCTGCTTCTCCCGCAACATAAAGCCAAAGCTGCAGCGGTAGGGTACCTCTACTGCCGCTGTCTGGACACTTATGAGGATCTTGCGCCCGAACCGGGCCCGCTGCTGAAGGCGTTTGCACAACGCTTCGACGAACCGACACCGACACTGGCGCCAACACTTTCTTCTCCACGGATTTGCGATGCGCGTGACGAAGGCCACTTACTTCTTGTGGACTGCATTGATCGCATCGATGCAGTCTATGCCACATTGGCCCGTTCGCATCGGACGGCCATCGTACGGTGTGTCAATGACATGGCTCGCGGTATGCAGGACCGATCATGCAGTAACCCAGGAGATCTGCTGACTTACTGCCGCGCTGTTATCGGATTCCCTGTGGTTTTTGCGTTGGAGCTATTGCTGGAACGAGACCTAGACCGAGATGAGCGCGAAACCTCCATGCGTGTTGGTGAAATGGTGCAGTTGGCAAACGTCTCTCGAGACATCGAGAAGGATTTGGAGCGCGGCGTAGTCTACGATCGCCGCTTGCTCGAATCTAACGACGGCGACACGATTCACGCAGTCCGCAAGGACATGCTCCACGCCGCGTTACTGCGTGCGACCGACTATAGAAGACTGATGGAGATTTTACGACAACCGCGCATTCATCTGGGTCGTGCTTCGGCGCTTCTAATGTTGTTGTTTACCAATCGCTATTACGATGACTGCGCGCGACGCCTCGGGTACGATGGATGGTCGACCGTGCAGTCGACCTTGGGATTGTTTGCGAAGGTACTTCCGGCGACGTTTTCGTTCCGCTATGCTATGCGCGTGGCCGCTAATGTCGAAGATGATATGGCTCGATTCTGCCGCACGAGTCTACCACCTAAATCAGACGCGGATTCCATTCAACAACGCTAAGTTTGGTTCTTGGGTGAGCCTAAACGGCACACCGTACGAAATCACCGGTGAAGCAAGCATTAGAATTCCGTTCGGCAATCGGAGCGCCTCGACCTCGTCACAAAAGGATTGCGATATAGCTGTTTTATCGGAGTGTATTCGTAATGGGGAACGCGGTAATACCACTTCTTCGTATCCACCTCAGAAATCAGGATTCCAGTTTTGTGCAGTGCTACCTTGCCATCGACGACCCCGTCGGGCGCCACGAAAAACGATGACCAGCAACTCTGGCGGCGCGAGGTGTTGGGGGCACTGATCCACATGTCGTTGTTCGAAGCGCAAAACTGCATAGTGGCTGGCACGATATGTCCCCAGACGTTCTTCATGCGACGGAGACGCTTTGGATCTTGACCTCCATTGTGGTAGGAGTGCAGCATCACCTGCACGCCGAGCGATTTGTAGTGGTGATAGAGCTGAGGTTTGCGGAAGTCGGCGCAAATCAGGATGCCAAACCTGACGCCCTTGATGTCGAAAACTACTGTCCGCGTGCCGTTTGAATAGTATTCCTCGTCTCCGCCGTCCGACTTGCCAATTTCTCTGGGATTGATAACCCGGACGATCTTATCGTAGCGATCGACCAGTTTCCCCCGAGGATTCACGACGAATACGCTATTGTGAGGCGGCAGCCTGTCACTCAAGAAATGATTGCCGCCGAAAGCGAGCCATAGATGCAGCGAGCGTGCTTGTTCGGCCAACAACTTTTTGCACTTCAGGTCTTTCTCCCAGTCGTAACGATCAAAGCTGGCAATATCTACTCCGGCGTAACCGCCGAGGCCACACTCGCAAAAATGAGCAATGTGTGCACCCTCCGCCGAGGAATTTTCCATCAGGCGCAACATTACATCGCAGTCTTGTTGGATAATTCCGCTTACAGGGGGCTGGCAGGTGGCAACGCGGATTTTCATGGGCTTTCTCCTTATGCTGGCAAACGACGCAATGCTCAGGGGTTGTCACCAAAATACTACTACACATTATATGCACTCGAACCGTTCGTCTATTTCTGTTTTGCAAGCGAAGTGTGAAGGTATTTCGGTGAAAACCTACAAAGTCGCCATCTTGGGATGCCGTGCCCGCGGTACTAGCGCCGCCCGTGCCTACCACGCTCATCCCCGTACAAAAATTGTCGGATTATGTGACCTTGTGCCCGACCTGCTGGCGCCGCTGGGCGATGATCTCGATGTCGCCGCTAGGTTTTCGGATTACAACGAGATGATCCGCGTCACCCAGCCCGATATCGTCGCCATTCCCACCGGCACCGAGTTCCATTACGAACTTGCTATGGGAGTGCTCGATTACGGTGTGAACATCGACATCGAGAAACCGATCTGCACCGACCTGCAACAAGCCGATGAGGTGGTAGCCAAAGCGCGTGAGAAAGAGGTGAGCATTGCCGTCCATCACCAACACCGGCTCAATGCCTGGATGCTTGCTATGCACAAGGCCTACGTAGAGGGTCGCATCGGGGAGCTACAGTACATCTACACCCGCGATAAGGGGTATTACGGCGGGTTCGGTGTGATGAACATCGCGACGCACAAGGTCAACAACATGCAGAAGTTCGCCGGTTTCTGTCGTGCCGTGACCGTATCAGCCTCCACCGATGGTAGACCATTGACCCCCGAAGATGTGATTCAGTCGCCGGGCGGCATGGGAGTCATTGCCGGTGAGCACCTCAATGCCACCCTCGAGTTCGACAACAACGTAACTGCCACCCTGTTGCAACAACGCCTGCCGGGAAAGACAACTCTGGCTGCCTCGGTTATCGAACTCTACGGAACCGAGGGGCGGCTGTTGTGGCGTCAACAGAACGCCTGGTACCTGCCTACGCCGCACCTGCTGCCGGACGGTGAACGCGACCGCTGGCAACCCCTCGATCCCATCTTTCCTGAGCACTACGACCCCTCCTCGTCGGCACGTCAGGACGACTACTGGTTTGTGGAAGAGTATGTGAGGGCTTTGGATGAGGGACGCAAGCATGAATGTGATGGGGACGACGCCCTGCGGGTGTTGGAGACGATGATGGCGATCTTCGAATCCGCCGCCTACGGCCGCCGCGTGGTGCTGCCGCAGGCGGACCGGGAGCACCCATTGTTGCGCTGGCGCCAGGAGCATGGTTTGGGTGAGCCGGCTCCGGTGCCGAGGGAGTACGAAGCGTGGCTAGCGGTGGAGGATACGCGGCTGGGTCGAACTGTATAAAGAAGTAAATCACCTTGACAGGGCGGTGCGACGGCGACTGGGTTTCGCCCTGATACAGATCACGGGATTGATTTTGCAGCCAGTCCTGCACATTGCCGGTCGTCCGTGGTCGCATCGAAAACGATTGCGAGCTTTACGGCGTCCACATATCGGTTTGGTTGCACAGAGTGAGCCTCCAAGAGGTAGGAAATCGCTGGGATAGGATTCCCGACGTGACAATCACGTTCCTTCGCCCTGTGCTGAGTTATTAATTCACACCACCACCCCGCCGTTTTTTCTCTCCCATTCTTTCTTGACACAGTTTTATTATCCGGTTACCGTAATACTTCTATTATGGTATACATTTGTGCACTATCATGGTGATGTCGGTCTGGATTGTCTGTGTTCATATACCGGATCTGTCAGTCCGAGCCCTGACCGAGAATTTCCAGGACAAGGTGGTGGTATCCTGGTCCGGTCAGGTCTGGTCCTGGAGTGAGTCGCTGGAGAAAAGCAAACTCCGCACTGGGGATTCTCTGCAACGAGCACGGGCACTTTGCCCGGAAGCGGTGCTTCTCGAGCGCGATCTGCATCGGGAATTCATGCTGCGGGAGCGTTTGCTTAATCAGTTCTACTCTGCCTCACCACAGGTGAAGTTTTATGAGGAGACCTCACTTCCTGGTGCCTGGGGTTTGTTGCAGAACCCAATAGCCAATCGTCTGCGGCAGCTGACCGAGTCGCTGCGTGCAAAAGTGGGGGTAGCACGGCATCGCTCCTATGCCATGTTGGCTGCCGCCAAAGCTCCAACGGGTCAACATTTGGTGGTAAAACCGGCAGACCTTATGCCTTTCTTGCGAGAAACCTCAACGGCAGTGCTGGTCCCATTGGGGTATGCCGGGGTTGTCGATGCCATGGCTTTGTTCGGTCTGCGCTCGCTGATACAGGTGTATCAATTGACCCGTCGACATCTAGTAGCGCAATTCAAAGAGCAAGGCAGATCGCTCTACTCATTGTTTCATCCCAACGACGAGCTACCGATTCCGGTATACGAATCCGGGGTAATCCGCGTCGAGTTTGAATTGGATACCTCTATTCTGGAAACGTTGGATCTTACCTCTCATCTCAATTATCTGGTTGATCAGGCAGCAGGACAGTTAAAGGGGAAGAGCGCGCAGTATCTCGAGCTGGAATTGCAATCGAAGCAAGGGAAGGTGGAAGCCTGCCGGTTGTTGAAAGAGCCGGTGTGCGAACAACGACAGCTTCTATCGGTAGCCTGCTATTTACTTTCGGTTCTTTTACCGAAGACGAAGGATGTTTGCGGTCTCAGTGTTGTTCTGGGTGGGTTGATTGATACCCCTTTCAGACAGACTTCCCTCTTTGCCAAACGCAATCCGGTTCTAAAAGCATTGAAAGCTGTTGAACGCCGCCTCCCTTCCAAGATGTTGCGGGGGATTGTGGTAGATCCCCAACCGATTTTTCACGAAGAGCAAACTCGATTCGAACCGATTATCTCGAGGACAAACAGCTGAAACTCTACGATGAATCAATAGAGGTAGTGGCGGGAAGTGATAAAAAACCGGTTCGATTGAGCTGGCGCAATCACTGGTATGAAATAACTGCCATACAAGACGAATGGAGAGTACGTGGTAGGCACTGGTACCAGGAAGAGAGCCGTCGCTATTTCCAAATCCAGACAACCGATAATCGGATCATGGTTATATGCCAGAAGGAAAAGGTGGATGCCTGGTTGCTGGTGCGAATCGTTGATTGATCTAAGGCGCCCTGACAAAGATAAAGGTTGAAGGTTGAGTTTTGTTCATCTGCACGTGCGCTCCTGGTTCTCTTTTCTGGGAGGAGTCTCCTCACCTGAAAAGCTGGTTCGGTGCGCGGCACTTATGGGTTTCAAGTCACTTGCTCTAACAGACTGGCATGGGGTCTATGGGGCGGTACGGTTTCAGCAAGCTTGCCGCGAGGCCAGCCTGCACGGAATCATCGGTGCCGAGGTGGCGATAGAGGACACCGCCATGGTGTTTCTCTGTATGAGCCGTGAAGGGTACTGCAACCTAAATCGCTTGCTGACTGTCGCGCACCTGGCGGATGGCGATCATCCATCAGCTACCCTCGATTCAGTTGCGCAGTACAACGAAGACTTGATCTGTCTCACCAACGGGAGAGAAGGGCGTTTGTGGCAGCTGATAGCGCAACGAAAAAACCGGGAGGCGGATTGGTGGTTGCAGCAGTGGAAATCAATTTTTAGCGATCGACTATATGTGGAACTGTGCCACGGTCTGCGCCAGGGAGACAGTTTCGTACTGCAG
This sequence comes from uncultured Gemmatimonadaceae bacterium, assembly GCA_964401715.1. Classification (GTDB taxonomy): domain Bacteria; phylum Latescibacterota; class UBA2968; order UBA8231; family UBA8231; genus CAYNZV01. The sequence goes on from CAYNZV010000028.1 coordinate 37,421, forward strand.
CGACTGTATCGACATGCAAAACGACACGGTGTGTCTGTCGTCGCCACCAATGACGTCCGCCACTGTGTTCCCGACGACTATCGGCTGTACGATCTGTTTACTTGTATACGGCATAATATCCGTATCTCCGACCCGCATCCCGATCGTCCCCACAATGCCGAACAATATCTGAAAAGCGAAGCGGAACTGCGTCAATTGATCCCCTTTCCCGAATCGTTTGCCAATACCGCGAAGATAGCTTCCGCCTGCAAAGTCGATCTGTTACCGGAGAGGATCACTACTCCTACTGCCCATCTTCCCAAGGGAGTTAGCGCCAAGGCCTACCTCACCTTTCTTTGCCGTGAGGCGCTACCGGCCAAATATATGGAGCGCGAAGAAGAGGCAACGGTACAACTGGAGAAAGAGCTACGGGTCATCACCGATCTCGATCTGCAAGAGTTTTTCTTGGTGGTGCGCGAGGTAGTCGTCGAAGCGCGGCGCCGGGGCATCCGTTGCGCCGGTCGCGGCTCGGCGGCCAACAGTATCGTCGCTTACCTCTTGGATATAACTGCGGTGGATCCGATCGAGCACAACCTGCTGTTCGAACGTTTTCTTCACGGTGGGCGCAAGGGCACCCCCGACATCGATATCGACTTCGACTCCGATCGTCGCGAAGAGGTGATCTCATGGATGGAGGAACGGTTTGGGCCCTCCCAAACTGCCATGACCGCGACCATGGTAACCTATCGGGCGCGTTCCGCCTTGAGGGATGTGGCTAAAACTCTGGGTTGGCCCATCGCTTTGGTAAACGAGCTTACCAAGCTGGTTCCGGGGTATGGGATCAGTGCCATTCCGGAGTTTGTCGACCAGATCGTTGACTTTTTGGGTGAATCGCCTCTGGCCGATTACCTGCTAAAGACGGTCATGCTGCTAGAAGGGTGTCCGCGTCATCTTGGGCTGCATTCGGGAGGTATGGTGCTGTCGCGAACATGCCTCGCTTATTTCAGCCCAGTCCAGGTCAGCGCCAATGGGGTGAAGGTATTGCAGTTCGACAAGTACGACATCGAGGCCTTGGGCCTAGTGAAGCTCGATGTGCTGGGACTGCGAATGCTGGCAACGATCAGCGAAGCGGAGGAACTGGTGCAGCTTCACCAAAATCCCCGGTTTGAAATCGATGATTTCAAGCTGAATGATCCGCGGGTCTATGACCTCATGTGCTCTAGTCGCACCGTCGGCCTATTTCAGATCGAATCCCAGGGACAGATGCACATGTTATCAGTCAATCAACCCCGAAACTTCGATGACGTCATCGTCGAGGTCGCTCTCTTTCGCCCCGGCCCACTACAATCAGGCATGGTCCATCCGTACATCCGCCGGCGTCGTGGAAAGGAAGAGGTGGTGTACGACCATCCTGTTATGGAAGCGATCCTAAAGGATACCTACGGCGTTATCCTGTTTCAGGAACAGGTGCTCGAAATTGCGCATCGCTTCGCCAATATGAGCCTGCGAGAAGCGGATGCCTTTCGTGCTTTGATGTCCAAGTTCAGAGACCCTGAGGAAATGGAACAGATGCGCGGAAAGTTTGTTGATGGCGCAACAGCACAAGGAGTGCTCGAAGTGACCGCCCAAAAGGTGTTCGACCAGGTTTCTCACTTCGTCGGTTATGGATTCTGCCGCTCCCACGCGGCTGCATTTGCGCGTACCGTATATCATTCGGCCTACCTTAAACGATTTTACCCTGCTTGTTATATGGCGGCGGTAATGGAGCACCGCCCCGGATTTTACGACCAGGAAACCCTCGAAGAAGAAGCAAGGCGTTTTGGCGTGGAAATTCTGCCGCCAGACATCAATCGTTCCCAGATTCGCTTTGATGTGGAATCGACTGAAAACGGAAGCTTGGCGATTCGCAAACCGCTGACCGCCGTTCGTAATCTTTCGGAAGATGACGCCACCCGAATCGTCTGGGGAAGATTGGCAGGGCCATACAAAAGCGTGGAAGACCTGATTACCCGGGTTGTAATTGACCGCGATGTGCTCGAACCGCTTGCCCTCGCCAGCGCCCTTGATCCGATCGCTGCTTCCAGCCGTGATGCCTTATGGCAGATCGGCGTACTGATGAATCGCATCGATTTAATCCGCGACCATACTCCCGCCCAAGCATTGTTTACCCTACCGGCCATCTCTGCGGTGGATATCCCCGAACTTCCCAAGCTTACCGAAGTGGAGCGTATGACTTGGGACCATCACGCTCACGAGGCGAGCCGGAGGCATCCCATTTCTTTAATCCGTCGTACACTGCAGAAGCTGGGGATAGTATCGATCGGTAGCTGCTTTCGTTTGGTTCCACTGGAACGGGAAGGCAGGGTGTCGGAACCAGAGGTGACCATTGCCGGTCGCGTTATTCTGCGACAACGGCCGGCCACAGCCAAAGGGGTGATGTTTATAACTCTGGAGGACGAAACCGGATATATCCAAGGTGTAGCGTTCAAACAGGCCCAGGAGCAACTGGGTGATATTCTGAGACAAGCAGAACTCATCGTCAGGGGGCGTTTGCAGGCCACCGGAAGCTGGCGTGGATTGATCTTTCAACAAGCTTGGCCGATCAAAGGGATGTTCGGAGGGTATTCCGGATTTGCTTCTCAGCGTGGGGGGAGAGACCAAGTGGACGCGGTGCCCATATCATCGCAACGTCAGGTGCGTTAATGCTCCGTTTGGTTAAACCAATGGCTCGACGTGGCAATCTCGAGATTTTCTTTTTAACAGAGCACCTGGACGGGAAATTTTCTATTTTCGCACGTCCAATACCACTTCAAACTAGGAGGCGAACGACTTGCACCTGTGGAAACTCGACAATCTCGACTCGATCGACGGCTACAAGACCGAGGTCCTCGGTTCCCCTAGGATAATCGACTCCGACGACGGAGCCGCCGTCGAGTTCGACGGGGAAAATGACGCTCTTGTTGTCGACGCCAACCCATTGGCCGGGCTCGTAGAGTTCACCGCCGAGTTGGTATTTCGTCCATACGCTGACGGTCCGACCGCACAGCGCTTCTTCCATATTCAAGAAGACGACAACGATAGCCGTCTGTTGTTCGAGACGAGACTGACGGCCAACAACGAGTGGATTCTTGATGCCTTCATCAACACCGGGGGTAAGGGATATGTGCTTTTCATCGAATCCCACAGACATCCGATCGGTCCTTGGTATCATGTGGCGATCGTCGTTGGAGGCGGGATGTTCCGCAGCTATACCAACGGCGAGGCGGAAGCGGAGTCAGCGATCACCTTCGTACCGCAGAAAGAAGGACGGACTTCCATCGGCGTCCGAATGAACCTGTTAAGCTGGTTCAAGGGCGCTATGCGATCGGCGCGGTTTTCCCCGAGCGCGTTGAAACCGGAAAATTTCTCCGGGAGCTGACCATGGCTGGGGCGAACAACTGCTAGGATCAACGCATGGTGCAGTAGATAATCTACGGTATGATCAAGCTAGCTAAGTGCGTCGGAATCGAAGAAGGTCGATTGTTATGGTGCTCTAAAATGTCGTGATCCAAAACGATGTCGATACCTTAAGGCTAACCTCGAAGAAGACCCCATTTGTGCCAAGCTCGAGTTCTGGTATATCATGCCGATTCATTTCGCTGTGCGCGAAGAAAACTTGGAAGCGACGGACGTTCTGTGGGACGCACATTCGATCGGCCTTGGAGACTGTCTAACCTTCAAACCTACGCTCTCCGTTACGGTGTGGAAGTAAGATTCGGGCTTGAGTTGGACGATGTGTTTGGGGGCATCGACTGGCAGGGTGTACTCTCTATATAGCTACTTCGGCGATGACCTTCGAAGCTTTGACGTGGTGTTATGCCAACGTATCCATACTACCATCGGATACGGTACTTTGCGAACCAAAAGTTCATTTGGTCAACTCTCGCACCGGCTCGATCAGTCCGGGAAAATCGTTGGCGGCGTTATTCACCGTATCCGGGGCTCGATGACCGGCCATAAATTCGTCCGGCAAGGTGACGCAAAGCTTCTTGAGCTCTGCGAGGTTTCGATTACCCGGATCGAGCCATAGCTCCTCTTGTTCCCTGTCCTCAAAAATAACGGGCATACGTGGATGCGCGCGCGCATTGAGCTTGTTCGAGGGACAGGTCACAATCGCCATGCTTTGCAGGATTCCTTCCGGCGTGCGGACACTCTCCCAGATGGCCGCGACCGAGAACAGCTCTTGGTCCGAGCGATAAAAGTAGTGGGGAATGCTGCCTTTCCCCCGTGCCTTATTAAATTCGAAGTATCCATTGAGAGGAATAAGGCAACGCCTGGTCTCCACCGACTGTGCAAACATGTTCTCAGTCATGGTCTCCATGCGCGCATGGGCCCTCGGTTTCCAGTTCTTGCCAAATTTCATCGCCCAGAAAGGTACCAGTCCCCATTTGCACCGAGCGAGTCGTCGCTTCTGATCTTGAATGATGGCCGGTACCATTTTGCCGGGAAACAGATTATAGTGTGCGGTCAGTTCGAGCTCTAGATGCTCGAATTCGAATCGTTCCGCGACATCATTGGTGTTTCGGTATAGTGCGATTCTTCCGCACATACCCGGCTCCTAACTGTGCCTCTATTCTCGACACGGGTCAATGCGCCGGTGACATCCGCGACGCCCTAGTATTCCGGTTGGTCAACCGGACGGAAGGTCAGTCTGCGCAGGAACTTGACTGACCTTCCACGCTTACAGCTTGGGCACGATGAGACGCATGGGCCCACTATGCTTGCGGGATAGCGGTTCACAGAACAACTCATCGGCCAGAATGACATCTTCGACGAGGCAATCCTCGATGGGAAGATTGGCGGAGTAAAAATCCGTTCCTCCGCGATTAAAAAACGTGCGGTGTCTTTGAGCTGGACAATGGCGAGAAGTCGACGTAACTGACGCCAATACAGGGAGGTCGAACTTTGACCAACCGGTGACGTAGTAAAAAAATCGGACACTCGTTCACACCGTGGCAGTTGCCTGAACTGTTCCCAAGTCAGCTCCAGTAGATGAGTCGACTTCACCGTCGACCTTCAGGCGCCACCGAGGCTCGTAAAACTTGGGCCATATACCTATGGTGGAGAACCAGAAAACTGCTGGTGAGATGCTGGCTTGGAGGTGATTGATCTAGGTTGGGATCAGCCTGACTACCGTCTATTTTTTGAAACGCTTCAGAAGCTTCTTTTTGGCGCAGATCATTTTCTAGTTGTATTCCGTCACGGCCACCTTAGACGCAAACACAAAATTCCTTCAGGTCAACGGGGGTTTTGTTGGACCCGAACGCAGAACTTCAGGACCGGCGGATACGATCTAGTAAACGTTCCAAGCGATCGAATGCTACCTTCATCATCTCCTCGTCCCAATCGCCATCCACATTGATGCGCACGATCTTTTGCACTGCCTCCAGATATGCCTTCTGTGATTCGGTCAA
>CAYNZV010000028.1:42952-44635 GCA_964401715.1 uncultured Gemmatimonadaceae bacterium
TGGCCGGTTCCGGTTCATCGCTATCCGCGGCGGTGCCGTCAGCGGATCCATAGTTGGATTCGTTGATGAGATATTTGAAGAACATCTTCATCTTATTGGCGGAATCGCGGCCCATTCCGGTTCGTTCTGTGAAGAAGGAGACGATGTTATTGTCAGAGATCTTGCCGTCCCCTTCATTCCACTGTTCTAAAAGCTCGGGGTAGAGGTCCTGTAGGATTCCCACTAACGCTTGTTTTCGCGTTTCCTGATCGACCAACTTTTGCAGCAATTCGGTCGGTTGCTGGTCTCGGTTGATCAGATTCATCGCTTCGATGCCACGCAGAAAGCGGTGGATCATCGATGGTGTCCGGATGATTGCCCGCATGTAATCTCGATCGATCTTTTCAGGAACGTTGCGTTCCAAACGCGACAGGAACTTATCGAACTGCACCTTGGTCACGTACGGATACCAAGTACGGCTCGCCTTTTCCTGCCCTTCGTTGGTTTCTTCAGTCATTTTTCTTTTCTCCTGATTATTGCGCGACACACCCGCCCGCACCGCAGACGCTTTGTGTCTTTCACCTTGTTAATCCGGGTGTCTTGCTGTTACAATCGTTTTGATGCCCCCGCGCACGTTGAACTCGCCGACTACGGTCATGCTGCGTGGTTCGCAAACAGCTACCAGATCGTCTAGGATCTTGTTAGTGGCTGCTTCGTAGAAAATTCCTTCCTGGCGGTACGACCAGAGGTATAGCTTCAGCGATTTTAATTCAACACAGCTGCGGTGCGGAACGTAGCTGATGCGTATGATACCGAAATCAGGCTGACCTGTTTTGGGGCAAACCGAGGTGAACTCTGGACACTCCGCATCGATGGTGTATTCCCTTTCAGGATCGGGGTTGGGGAAGGTTTCAAGAATGGTTTCTGAACCCATGTTTTTCGTTTTATTGTGCTCGAATCCGATATTTCTGACGCAAACCAAAAGGTAGTTGTTTTGACCACCCCCACAAGCGACTCACAGGTAGCGAATTGCGTCTTCGATGCCGACCCGCTCAAATCCCTTCTTCCGCAAGCGACAGCTGTGACAGCTTCCGCAAGCCAGATCTACGCGCTCATAACAGGACCAGGTGAGTTGAAAGGGGACTTGCAGCTCGATTCCGCGGCGGATGATTGATTCCTTGTCCATTGCGATCAACGGCGTACGTACCTCGATGCCAGTACCGGGTTTGGTCCCGGCTTTGACGAGGTCATTGAATGCGGCGAAGAATTCGACGCGACAATCCGGGTAAATGCTGTCTGCCGCATGGGCGCCTATGAAGATGTTGCGACAACCGATCACCTCCGCCCAAGCCACAGCGATCCCGAGTATGTTGGCGTTGCGGAAGGGCACATAGGTGTTCGGATCATTTTCAGCCTCTTTGGCCGACGGAATCAGCAGAGCGCTATCGGTCAAGCTTGATCCGCCGATTTGCCGGAGAAACGAAACGTCGGTCACCAGGTGATGTTCCACGCCGTAGTGTTCCGCCAAAGCTGAAAACGCCTGCAGTTCGCGATCTTCTGTGCGTTGCCCATAGTTCAGGTGGAGAAACGCTGGCGTGTAATCACGTGCGGCTATGGCAGCAGTGACGCAACTGTCCAGACCACCGCTTACAAGCACGATGGCAGTGGGTTTCAACGTGTCGGTTGCCATGGAAGGTCTCGAAT
>CAYNZV010000028.1:44735-45848 GCA_964401715.1 uncultured Gemmatimonadaceae bacterium
CTGGAATTCCTGATTCCCCGTTATTTCGGATTCTGTTTTGGCGTCGAGCGCGCTATCCACATGGCTTTCGCGGCGCTCGGAAAAAATCCTGGCCGCGATATCAAAATGGTCAGCCAGATCATCCACAATCCGGTAGTCAACGACGATCTCCAGAAGCGTGGAATCCGTTTTGTCTACAATGAAAGCGGTAAGCGCACCATACCGGAGGACGAGATCAACAAGGACAATGTGGTGCTGATTCCCGCTTTCGGAACCACCTTGGAGATTGAATCTTCGCTACAACGCAGCGGTATCGATACCACCTCCGATGAGTATCGCGAGAACTATGATACGACTTGTCCGTTTGTATCGAAGGTCTGGGATCGGGGCGAACAGCTGGGGCTGGAAGGCTACACCATTATAATACACGGCAAGTTCCGTCATGAGGAAACCCAGGCGACCCAGTCGCACACCAAGAAGCATGGGCATACGTTGGTGGTGCTGAATGAGGCCGAGGCGGGCATGGTGCGTGACTACATCGTCGGAAAGATGAGCCTCGAGCGTTTCCGTGAGCAGTTCGATGGCAAGTGGTCACACGGGTTCGACCCTGAGGCTGATCTGACGAGGGTTGCCGTCGTCAACCAGACCACCATGCTGGCGGAAGAGACGCGAGAAGTTGCGGTGATCATCCGCAGCGCGATGGAGAAACGCTACGGGAAGGAGAACCTAGAATATCACTTTGCCGACACCAACGACACCCTTTGTTATGCCACCAACCAGAACCAGAATGCTACCAAGAACGTACTCGATGCCGGCGCGGATTTGGCGGTCATAGTAGGCGGCTACAACAGCTCAAACACTTCTCACTTGGTGGAGATTTGCTCCCAGGTCATGCCTAGCTATCTGATTGCCAACAGCGATGAGCTGTTTTCCAATCGGCGGCTGCGTCACTTCGATATCGACACCAAGGAAATCATCGAGAGCGAAGACTGGCTTCCAACTGGTTCTCGCATCCGCATAGTCGTAACCTCTGGCGCTTCTTGTCCAGACGTGTTGATGAACGAAGTGGTGGTTAAGATCGCCGGTTTCTACGGATACGGTGCGGAGGAAATAGAGCGCGGTATGGACAACCTG
>CAYNZV010000029.1:0-45725 GCA_964401715.1 uncultured Gemmatimonadaceae bacterium
ATGGCTGCCGACGCCGATCTCTTCGTCAACGGAGTGTGTGTTTTTGTGACGGGAACTAATACGGTCTGCCCAAATAACCCCGAAAACGTGGAGAGATTTGATGACGAAGCGTCTTTTTCTGGATAATGCTGAAATCGAAGAGATCGAGAATTTGGCGCGCAAACTGCATCAGCCGGAAAAGTTCGAGCGCAATGCCGTTTTGCGGCCGGAGTATCGGTGGGAGAATCAGATGTTGCGGGCGGGTGGTGCCGTGAACTGGGACGCGGAGCAGCAATTGTTCAAGCTGATCTACCTGGGAACCGCCTCGGCGCCAGTTGGTAGCGCCGGCAACGGCGAGTCGTTAAAGCTGGATGTCAGTGGTGAGAAGGGGGCGATGGAACATTTTCCCTGCTATGCAACCTCGGAAGACGGTGTCAACTGGGAGAAACCGTTTCTCGGTCTTTACGACTACGAGGAACCCAACTGGAACGGTACCAAGATCGGCACCGCGAACAACATCCTGCCCAGCATCAACGGCACAATACGTGGACCCCTCTACCATGCTGCGGAGCCTGATCCCAAACGGCGCTTCAAAGGACTGTGTTACCGCTCTGGAGGGCTTTACACCTATGTCTCTCCCGATGCGATACATTGGGAGGAGCTGGACCTGCCGCCGCAACCCAGCGCCGATGTCTCCGAGCTCTATCTCGACGAGACAGACAATCTTTTCATCTCGACAGTGAAACACCGAGGGCCGTACGGCCGTTCGTTTTTTCTGTCTACCAGTGAGGACTTCCAGAACTGGTCGGAACAGGAGTTGATCTTCCATGCCGACCAGACCGACCAGGAGAACGGCAACGAGCGGCTGCAGAGCTTCTTCGACGACCCGGAATACCTGGCGCCGATTTACAATCGGCCGGAGGAGTGGCGCACCGATGTCTATCACTTTCCGCTCTTTCGCTACGAGGACCTGTTCATCGGCATGCCGGTTATGCACCACTGGGCCGGCAAACATCCACCCCTCTACGAAAACGTGGACAGCCGCAAATCGGTGGAATTGACGGTAAGCCGCGACAAACGCTCGTGGCAGCGGGTAGCGAACCGTGCGCCTTTCATCGAATTGTCGCCGGTGGGAAGTGGGCGGTACGATACGGGACAGATCGGCATTACCAACGGCGTAGTGCGCCGCAATCACGAGCTTTGGTTCTACTATGGCGCCAGCAAGCGACGCAGCTACTCCATCGCCGAGCAGATCAACTTCGATTATCTGGATGCGGTGGCTTTCTGCATGGCCAAACTACGGTTGGACGGCTTCGTCTCGTTGAAAGGCGGGATCGAATGGGGTTCGGTGTTGACCAAACCGCTGGAGGTGAGCGGTCCGCAGCTGAGGGTCAACGTCGATTCCTGGCGCGGTCGGGTCAAAGCGGAGGTGCAGGACGCCGAAAGTGGCCAATCGATTCCTGGATACACTGCCGAAGAGAGTATCCCGGCGGTGATCGACAGTATCAATGAAACGTTGCGCTGGAAAGATAAAACCGACATGACGGAACTGATGAATAGAAGGGTGCGAATCCGTTTTTCGATCTGGCAGGGTGAATTGTATGCCTACTGGTTTGGTAGTTAGGGTTCCGTCCATGGCGCCTCATGGTCGGGATGCATTGGGCTGGGAGTTCATTTTCGCTGGTATCTCGGGGAAAGTGTTCCGATGTTGCAAAAGCCGCACGGGGTGATTCCTGAGGACGTATCTGTAAGCACCCGTGTATTTAGTCGGTTTCCAGCTCCATATTACGCAGCAGATCGCGGTATTCACCGCGATTCAGCTGAGGCACCAGATACACTTTGCGCATGTAGTCGAGGCCATGCGAGATGTGCTCGAACTCGGAAGCGAGAGCCTGGTAGATTTTGGCGTCCGCGGTGAAGGCCATCTGTTTGAGTTCGGCCACCGTCCTGTAGTTGGATCGGCCCTCAGTCAGGTAATAATCCAATAGCGAATGGCGCTCGACGTGGGTTCGGAAAAGCCCGCTCATAAACAGTGCGTAGTCGCCGCAGTGGCGGCGAATTTCCAACTCCCGATCGAACATGTAGGGGACTTCCGCTTCCCATTGCCGAGCCAACTCTATCATCATTTCAGCGATGGTCTCTAGTCGCTTACCTTTTACGTTGCGTATGCGATACAACTGATCCATTCGTGCAAAACGCACCAATAGCTGCACGACGTAATCCACTATGCCGTCTTCTCGCAGCCCAAGCATTCCGAAAGAGGGTTTCACCATGTCGTGGAAGAAGGTCGAAAAACCACGCAAGGAGGCCGGATCTATGTTGTGCCGCACCATGTAAGCGAAAATAAGCGAGCTGAGTTAGCAATGGCAACTCGCAAGGGACCCTGGTCACAATGTGTGCCAGGATGAGTGCACGAAATCACCGACATGCTGCACCTAGCCGGGGCTCTGCCGAAGGGAACTCACTCTTCGGTGAATCCGAAGAGCCATTGTTCAGATGAGATGGCAGCCATCAGGGACCATCCATTATCGAGCTCCTCCCAGACGCCGTCCTCCTCGGCAAACAACCCGTACCGTTGTCCTCCGTCCGTGTTTACAATTGTCTCCGTGCCCTGGGCGAAGCGCAAACGAACGCCGCGTAGATTCCGTGCTTCGTCGCAAGCCCCCTTGTTCCGGTAAATCGTCAGCTTCCCCAGTTCGAATTCCCAGGCGAATGCGCAGGACTCACACGGTTCGATCGGAACCGCCTTAGTTATCTCATAAGACAACTCGCACGAAGCGCTAGTGCCGACGTCCCGTTCGAACCGCAGTCGTCCCTTACCGGTTCCAGTGTCGACGATGCCGGACCAGGCGTTGCGGTCATCGCAACCCCAACACTCGCACCCCGTGCATGGTGGTGTGCCTTCGCGCCGTACGAAAAAGCCGATCGAATCCACTGCCGCCGAGGCGAAAAGACCGATGCCGTTATCGACGTGGAATAAGGGACGTTGGAACGACTGGCCAGCTTCCCCCGCGTTGCGATCTGACTCTACATTGTCCGTGCGCACGAGGTCAAACCAGTTCCTGTCGACGGCGAATAACTTGACCTTGTGCCTTCCAGAGAAGAAAATGCCCAGCCACGGAAGATAGAGTGTCCCTTCGTCCAGCCTCAGCAACGGTGAAATCTCTGTCCGTTCAAGGTCGTCTTCGTCATCGATCAGATCGCTGCCGATTAGCAGCGGACTGGCTCTCTCGAGGTTCTCGACGCTGAACTGGTAGGAGCTTGCCTCGCTCTCAAATTGGAGCCGGACCTGAAGCGCGCCGACCGTGTATTCCAATTGGTTGTCATCCGTGTCGTACACCTCCTCGCCCACCTCCTCGAACAGTTTTAGACGACGTAGTTCCATCTCTAGATCGTCGTCCAGCAACACGAACTCGACAACGCGAAAACGTGACGGCGTATGTGTCACCGCGCGTATTACGGGATTTCCAGTCGAAGATACCTGCAATTCGTATGTCGTTGCAGGCTCGACAATGGGTGCGTCTTCCGGCGGCAGATAGCGTCCAGCGGCGGTTGGGTGAGATCGATAAGCGAACACGACGTCGCCGTTTTGGATCGAAACCTCGGCTCCGTCGAATGCCGTCGATGCCGCGTCGTATGCCAGACCCGGAGATACCGTGCGGCGCAGATCGATGTGAGGTAGAGGTGCATCAACGATCAGAATCGCATCGACGACGATCACGTTGTCCTCACTGGGACCGAACAGGTCGGCAGCGTCCCGATCGGCTTTGAGGGGGCCCGGAGCGTCGCATGAAACTAGCAAAACACAAGAAGCGAGAAACAAAAGGGATCTCATGGCTCAGAACTTGAAATCAATGCCGAATGTTGGCAGCACGGGGAGCATCTGCACGACCCTGGGTTTTTTGCTGGAGTCCTCGGTGTCATATTCCACAAACCATTCGTTGCGGCGGTTGTAGATATTGAAGACCTGCAAATACACCTCTGCGTCCACTCCTTCTTTAAACAGGGTGAGCGTTCGACGGGCTCCCACATCCAGGCGATGATACGGTAGCAGACGGGCGGTGTTGCGCCGTGCTGCGAGTAAGCGGTCAACTGGCTCGTTTGCCGCTGGATTCCGAAGCGTGTAACGGGCTCCCGCCGGGGTGAATGCCTGTCCCGTAGCGTAGACGAAATTCGCAGTGACGATCCAACGGCCACACCTGGGGCAAAGCGGAGCGAAGCGATAAGTGGTGGTCAGCGACAGATCGTGACGGCGGTCGTATTTGGGGGGGAAAGAACGTCCACCGTCAATCTCGGGGAAGGTGCGTTGCGTCCACCCCAAGGTGTAACCGAGCCAACCGGTCAACCGTCCACTGCCTTTCTCGGCGAACAGCTCCATGCCAGTGGCATACCCCTCACCACCCGTTTTAAACACGTCCTCCGAGGTCTCCTGTTGCTTGTTCTCCTCCCCCTCTTCGTCGCTAGTGAGCAGGTTCGCCAAATGAGTGTAGTAGGTCTCAGCGCTGAGCTTGTAGGAGTTCGATGGATTCCATTCTATGCCTGACACGAGCTGCCACGAGCGACCCGGTTCCACTGTCTCGTCGAGGGGTACCCAGCTGTCGCCGCCGCTGAATCCCTCCGTGGAGACCAGCTGCAAGTACTGCCGGTAACGTCCCCCCGCCAGTTTCAGACGCAAGTTCTCCCTAAGCAAATGGCTAACCGACAAACGCGGATTCAACGACAGGTGACCACCTTCTTCGTAGTAGGTGCCGCGAAGTCCAATGCCTGTTTCAGTAAGAGGCGTTATCTGCCAGTCGTCCTGCAGGTAGGCTGAGATAAGATAAGGTTCGATGGAAAGATTTTCTCTGTATTGATCGAAGCGAGAGCCGTAATCGAAGCGGAATAGTGTTAGGTCGACCCCGGTGCGGAAGGTGTGGTTCGCAGTCGCGTAGTAGTCCAGATCGCCCTGCAGGGTGATGTCGCGAACGCGGTTGCGAATCGCAATCGGCGTGTCGAAGATGTCCAAGGTGATATCACTTTGGTATTTGGAAAACAGCGCGATCGCCCTTCCGAAGACTGCCGGCGAGAACACGTGGGTCCATCTGGCGGTCAGAGCGCGGTTACCCCACCGGATGTTAAACGCTAGACTGTCGGCGTTTTCACTCACGCCAATGTCGAGGTCGTCGTCCCCCCCGTAGATGCTGATCATCAAGTTGTCGTCGGGGCTTAGCTGGGTGTTGATCTTGCCGTTGACGTCGTAGAAGTAGTAGCCGAGGTCATCCAGATTATCCGACGCCCCTCGGATCGCCTTAAAGACCGGGTCGATATACGTACGCCTTCCGGCTATCATCCAAGAACCGCGACCTAAAGGACCTTCGAGCATAAGACGGCTGGAGATTAAGCTGACGCCGCCACTGGAACTGAACTTCTTCCGATTGCCATCGCGATTTTGCACGTCGAGAACGGCACCAAGATTGCCGCCATACTGGGCGGGATAGGCGCCTTTATAAAAGGTGACATCCTTGATGGCATCGGGATTGAAGGTGGAAAAGAAACCGAACGCATGGGACGGATTGTAGAGCCGTACCTGGTCGAGCCGTATCCCGGTTTGGTCGGGGCTACCGCCGCGAACGTACAGGCCGCTACTTAAATCCGACGCCGTTTGGACACCCGGAAGTAGCTGGAGGCTGCGCAATAAATCGGGCTCGGCCATAGCGGGCATCTGCTGCAGGCTCTTCATTTTCAAAGCGATCACACTAGGTTGTTTGCTCAACTCGCTCTTTACCTGATTAGCGCCGGCTTCCACCACAATCTCACCCATGATCAAACTCTGGCGGTCGAGTTCGATATCCAGTCGTTGATCGTGGCCGGCCACTATTTCGATAGTGTCCTGGTGAGTTGCGTAACCGACATAAGAGACCATCAATCCTGCCGATCCTGCGGGGACACCTTTGATGGCGTAGTATCCTTCCGCATTGCTCAACGCCCCCATCGTTTCATCGTTGAGCTTTACTGAAACCGTAGCGTTGGGCAAACTTTCGCCATCGTCCCGATCGCGTACAAAACCGCTGATCGTGCTCCGGTGATGTTTTCCTGTGGAAGGCACCACTACTAGTTGACCCTTTTCGGTGATATGAAGCTCGGTATCGGTTTTCTCCAACACGTAGAGCAAAGCATCCAACGCCCGTACATCATTCATGTTAACGGAAATCTTCTGCTGCACTGGAATACGGTTGCGGTTGTAGCTCAGCCCGAAATTACCCTTGGACGAGATGTTGGTCAGGGATGCCTCCAGTGAGATGTCGTAAAGATCGAGGGATATGTGGGTGAGTAACCCCCGCGGTAGATTGCGTCCGCCGATATCCAGGACCAGTTCCGGCTTCGCGTCTATAGAATCGATCGCGACGAACAAGGTGGCAGTCAACGCGATGATCGATCTTGTCACAAGGGGATCCACGCTCAATTCCGCACCCTCGGCCTCAGTTCAATCTCATCGTCCGAAGATTCATCCAATAGGTAGCGCGCTATCTGTGTCCATTCGGATTCATTCATATTTCGTCCGACAGCATCGGTGACTAGGCGATGCCCCACCGCCGCCTAGTTAAGAAAACCTTAAAATTGGGCGGAAAATTGAGCGCCCAGATGCCCGTTTTCTGGATTCATCGTGGGACTCATGCTCATCTTAAAACCCGCCGATTTTCCGTATTTGAAGCGAACTGAATCGCGCTTTCGTTCGATCTTTTTGATGCCATCGATCCAGTCATGAAGAGCCTGTCCTACTAGCAATCCTGCTCCCAACACTACGAGCGGGCCGCCACCTTTTCTCTGCCGTTCGAGCTTCCTTAATTTGTAGGTGATCACACCACCGTCGTCTTCTACTGGAATCTTATCGTAGCGTCGGATTACTCCTCTGGTTCCGGTAACATCCAGCGTTTCGAAGTTGGTCTTTTCCCACTTGTTTTTTGTCTTGTCGCTCATCGAGGCCCCGACGATAATCGAAGCTCCTCCCAGGACCGCTGCCCCAACGTGCATCCAACCCTCGCGTTTCTCATCGGCATAGAAATGCAAGGTGCCTGGAAGTGGTACAGACATCAACAAGAGTCCGACGCTTAATCGTCGATTGGCGTCTCTGTATTCTTCCAACGTCATTTTGGCTGGTACCGGCCAAATGGGTATTTCATTCAGGATTTCTCCGCCGCTACGGTCTTGGGCGGTCACCCGCTTGCCAGCGATCAATGTTACCAAGACGATAATTACGCAGACTCTGAGAATGCTTTTCATAATAGACCTCGAGGTTAGACTGAATCTCATTCCGCTCCTATTACACCTGAAGATCGGGGATTCCCTTACATGGATCCAATAAATTTTGACGGAAGACTGATGGAATGGGAGGTCAAAGTAGATGAGCGAGGCGCTGCCGCAGGGTTTTTAGAGCGCGGCCCATCAGGGTTTCTACGGTCTTGACGGAAATCCCTTGAATATCGGCGATTTCGGTGTATGTCAACTGGTCGAAGCGACTCATTGTAAAGCAGATCCGGGTTTTCTCAGGCAGGGCCTGGCTCTCCCTGAATCGCGACGGCCACCTCGCCTCTCTGTCTTTCATCCTCGGGTGTTTTGGATTGCGGGAGCTCGAGGATTCGCACTTTGGCGTTGCGGCGCTCTTCTTCAAGGTTTCGGAAATGATTCAACGCCCGGTTCTTGGCCGAGGTGTAGAGATAGGTTTTTATGCTGGCACTGGGATTGAGTCGGGAGCGGTCTGCCCAAGCCGCTATGAACAGGTCCTGCACAAGGAACTCTACAACGGGGATGTCGCTCACGCATTTGTAAAGGAAACGGACGAGGGGATTACCGTAGGTTCGAAACAAACGCTCAAACGCGTCGCCATCGCCGCCGCGGATCCTTTCGATCATTTCCGAATCAGGAACCACATCAACTTCCTCTCACATCCGAGAAGAGGTT
This sequence comes from uncultured Gemmatimonadaceae bacterium, assembly GCA_964401715.1. Taxonomy (GTDB): domain Bacteria; phylum Latescibacterota; class UBA2968; order UBA8231; family UBA8231; genus CAYNZV01. The sequence goes on from CAYNZV010000029.1 coordinate 7,918, forward strand.
AGACCACGGTGCTCCCGTCAATGAGCGCGACGTCGAGAACTAGGCGAAGTTGCTGGCATGGGCGACTGAAATGGGGCACACCGAAACCGTGGATCTACTGTGCCTTTAAAGGACAGAGACATAGATCGACGGTCCGGTCAAATTCCTAGGTGCTCGTGAGCTACCGTGTAATCCTTTAGTAATGACGGGTCGGGTTCGGGTAAGCCATCGACAAATGGGACGAAGCTCAGGCTATCCGTCAATTCGTTCTCTGGGTGGGAAAGATCGCGCTTGTAGAAGCGTGATGAAGGAAACAGGTCGCCGGGGTAAGTGAAATTCGGTAAGGTGGCGAGTTCGACGCAGATGGCACCGCCCAGGGCGCTCTCCAGCATACTGCCCACCCAGACTGGCACGCCTGCTTCGGCACAGATGTTGTGGATGAGCACGGAGTTGAAGAGTCCACCGACGCGCCCCGGTTTGATGTTCACGTAATGACAGGCGCCGATCTGCAACGCCTTATGTGCTTTCTGCGGACCGGTAATGCTTTCGTCCAAACAGATGGGCGTCTGGATGGCTGTGGCCAATTCGGCATGATCCAAAAGGTCATCGTACGCGAGTGGTTGTTCGATGAACTCCAGGTCGAAGGCGTCGAGCTTCTTGAATATTTCCTTGTCCTCTAACCCGAAGCCAGCGTTGCAGTCGATGTGGATCCGCAGGTCGGGAAAGGCGTTGCGCACGGTTTTTACCATCTCTACATCCCAGCCCCGCGCGAACTTGAGCTTGACTCGCGGAAAACCGCGATCTACAGCTTCTTGGATATTGCCCAAGAGCATATCAAATGAATCCTGCACGCCGAAGTCGGCGCCGGCGGCCACTTCCCGCGTCTCGCCCCCCAACAATCGGTGCAAGGGTTCTCCGGTCTTCTTGGTTTGCAGCGTCCACCAGAGGATTTCAAGAGCGGCTTTGGCGAACTGGTTTCCTTTGTAGGAGGATAGTAGCTCGTTTAGTGATTCGGGTGAATCGAGCTCTTGCCCGACGAGCTTTGGGGCAAAAAACTGAACGACGTTTCGAAAAACAGTACCAGCCCCCTCTGTCAAATACATTGGACGCTCCAGCGGCGAGCTCTCCGACCAGGCGGTAACACCTTCAGATATTCCTTTGACGAGCACTGTGTGAATCGCCCAATCTTCACCGTAAGAGGTGCGCCACGGGTATAACAAAGGCATGGCAACGTGGTAGACGTCCAGGCTGTCGAAACGTATAGGTGTCATGAACAGCAAAGGATGACAGACAACGGGTGTTGTCAAGAACAATTGCAGGTCGCAGCAAATGTCGTTCGGGCATCGGGTGCGACGCTTGACGATTTCCGCGAATTCAGTCTATATACTCGCGATGCTCACGTCATTTGGGTAGCAGGTTAGAAATGATTGTCAAATACCAAATCAAAACCATTTACTGGAAGATTGATCTTCTCAACATCGGATTGATCGGTGCTGCGTTGGCCGTAGCGGTTACGATCCCATTCACCCTTTTCATCGTCGCTTATGCAGTCGTTGGTCCCCTGCACTACCTAACGGAGATCAGCTGGCTGAAGGATCGACGCTATTTTGTCCAATGGGGGAATCCGTTCTGGTTGTTGTTGTCTTCCTCCCTGTTGCTGACTCTGCTGATTATTTTTTTGCAGCTGAGTGTTCAGCCGGCATGGAAGCAGTGGCTGCTGGAATACGCGGGCACCCCCGAAGGTCAATGGGTGCGTTTGTTGCCGAAGGTGCTGCCCGGCTTCGTGTTTTTCGCGTTTGCCGCCTCGTTGTGCTTTGTTCTCCGAATCCCCGAACGACACCGCGCCGCTATCCTGTTGTTTTTGGCCGGGTTCTCGCTCTTTGTCAACAAAATACCCCTGGTAGTAGTCCTGTTCGGTGTTTTCGTGCCAACCGTGATCCACGTCTACGTCTTCACTGGCTTGTTCATGCTTCAGGGCGCCATGCGTTCGGTCAGTGTTCTGGGTTTGGCTTCCACGATGGCGCTTCTTCTGGCAGACATTTTCATCGCCTATACTTCCTTCATTGAGCCGATTCCAGAAATCCCGGCGGGCATCAAGAGCCGTTTCGATGCCAGCAATTTCTACAGTGTGCTCAATGCCTTCGCGAAGTTCCTCGGTATGGAAGAAGAGCGCCTGCTTCTGAGCAGTGAGCTCGCCGCCAGGATCCAGGTGTTCATCGCCTTTGCCTACACCTATCACTATATGAACTGGTTTTCCAAGACCAGCATCATCAAGTGGCATCAGGTGAGCGTCCGACGACTCGGCGCCAACGGTTTGGTCTGGCTCGCGGCCGTGATCCTATACGGTTATGACTACAAAATTGGATTTCTGGCATTTCTGTTTTTGAGCTACCTCCACATCTCCCTCGAATTTCCACTCAATCTAAGATCGGTAGGCTGGATCGGAAGCGAACTAAAGGGCATCTTCAAGCCTGCATAGGCTTGGCAGTCAAAGCGAGCAGTAGCACGCTCTCCGGGCCCCGCGCCTCTTGAAGTCTGATCTTCGGCAAGCACATCGACCAGTTTTTGGATGAGAAATACCAACAATAGTAATGCGCCCAACACCGATCCGGAGAGGGCTGCTGCCAATGCGAGCGGTTCTCCAGGTCTGAGTTCCATCGAAGATCCTGCTGCATTAGATACGCCGCGCATACGTTGGCGTGCGGTGCTGTTATCTATGCTCTCGATCGCGGTGATGTTCTTCTACGCGATCCAGATTTCCGAACGACAGCGCTCGGGAGCATTTACCCACTCCCAGTATCCTCTCACCGCATTCATACCGTTTGTGGTTTGGTTGGTGGCCAACATCATACTCAAACGGATGTGGCCGCGGATTGCCCTGAATCGGGGCGAGTTGCTAACCATATTTACCATGACATGGGTGGCAGGGGTGATTCCCTCGTGGATCAAGGCCTGGGCTTCCATCCTGACCACGCCAACCGTTTTCGCCTCTCCGGAGAATAGCTGGGAAACGCTTTTCGATTTTCTGCCTTGGCACGTGCTGGCGCCTACCACCCCGGAAGTGGTGGTGAACTATTGGTACGGTCAGCCGGCGGGCATGGAGATCCCCTGGATGCAGTGGATTGGTCCGCTGTTCCAGTGGTTGAGCGCGACCACCGCCGTGGTTTTTTTCGGCTTCTGTCTGATCCTGCTTTTTCAACGACAGTGGGAACGGCACGAGAAACTGGCCTTTCCTCTGGCGCAACTCCCGCTCGATCTGACGCAGGGCTTCGACAGCCACAGGCGAATGCCTGACCTCTTTTGTTCCAAGCTTTTCTGGGTCGGTTTTGTGTTGGTACTGGTTCCCATGGCTTACCGCATTACCACCTATTTCATGCCCAGTCTTCCCCAGCTCAATATCCTGTGGGAGCATTATTTTCTGAGTTGGGGAGAAGGTGGCGTGTTCTTTCGGATCATGCCGGTGGCGATGGCGGTGGTCTATCTGTGTCCGCTGGACATCATGGGCAGCATCGCTCTCTTCCACGTACTGGGATCGATCAAGTACACCCTGATGCGCCGCTACGGGGCGCCGGACTTCGGTTTTTCCGGCTCCACGGTAAACCCGACTTTCCCCGAGCCGTTTCAGATTCTTCAGGGAGAGAGCTACGGCGCCGTCGTCTTTATTGGCCTGTGGTCGATCTGGCTGGCGCGCCGGCATCTCAAGGATGTGTGGTATCAGGTGCGGCACGGGACAGGTGACCGCGCAGACCTGTTTCGCTACCGGTTTGCCCTTATCGGCATGTTGCTGTCGGCAGTGTACGTTATCGGGTGGGCGATCTTCATGGGCGTGCACCCGCTGGCGGCGGCCCTGACCTTCGTGCTCATGGTCATGGTTTATTTCGTCACCGTAAAGCTGGTAGCTGCCACCGGGTTTGCTTACCTCTTGCCGAATCGACCTCATTTGAAGGGTGAGTTTTTGGTCGTGGAGATGATCGGCTCTGCTTACATGTCTGCGCGCAATCTCGCCGCCTACAAGGTGTTTACCAGTTATGCGTTTTTCGGTCACATCCTGATCCCGGCGTGGCCGGCGCTTCCCCATCATCTGCGCATTTTCTCCTTTCGCAGACAACCGAAGTGGGTTCTCGCCACGGTCCTGTTCGCATTCGTCGGTGGTTTCCTGGTGGCGTTCTGGGCGTTGTTGGATATGGCCTATCAAGAAGGGGCAATCATTCTCTCGGGGAACAGAGTACCTCGAGACTACAACGTTGCGGTCAACCTGATGAATAATCCGATCGAGTTCCATTGGGAGAAATGGTTGCTTTGGTTCATCGGTTTCTTCGAATCGGCTATCCTGGTTGTATTGCGCACCCGCTACCACTGGTTCCCGATCCATCCGATAGGTCTTGCCTTTCAGATGACTATCGGCACCTGGGTCTACTGGTCGGTGCTGTTCATGATGTGGATGGTGAAGATCACGCTGCTGCGTCTGGGAGGGGTAAAGGCTTACATCGCTGGCAAGCCGTTCTTCTACGGCATGAGTATTGGCTACATGATCGGAGTAATTGCCGGCACCGTTGTCGATCTAATCTGGTTCCCCGGTGCCGGCCATCGCATTCACTGGTGGTAGCGAACGAGGTCAGAGCCCGTGACCGCGATCGGTCACTTGGCCAAACGACGGTTGTCGCGGCCTGCGTTAGATCGTAGCTTGTTCCCCACACCGCCAATCCTCCCGCAATTATGACTACGAACATGGCCTACCGGCGCAGTTTCCCAGCCATGAAACCCCAATGGGGTTGGGAGAAACGGGACCTTGCGTTGGACGTGCCGACGCCAGCACTGGAGGCTTGTTAATGAAAATCGCAGATATAAAGGCCTATCCGATACACGATGACGTTTTTGTTCAGATCGTCACGGAAGACGGTCTTAGCGGAATAGGGGACGGTTCCCTGAGCGGACGATCACGGGCAGTGGTGGGCGCCTTGGAGCATATTCGCGACTACCTGATAGGCCACGATGCCACCCGCATCGAACATATCTGGCAAGACATATTCCGTGGCACCTTCTGGCGCGGCGGTCCGGTGCTGCAATCGGCCCTGGCAGGAATCGATATTGCCCTGTGGGATCTGGCCGGAAAGGCACTGGGAGTTCCTACCTACCGACTGTTGGGTGGGGCGAGCCGCGAGAAAGTGATGGTGTATCGCCACACGGGGGGTGGCCCGCCGGAAGAGCTGATCGGGGATGCACACCGGTTGATGGAAGAAGGGTGGCGGGCTATTCGCATCTCCCCCATGAGGGGCTCCGATCCGTTCAACCAAAAAGCAGCAACCCGACGAGGCATCGAGCACATGGGCGCTTTGCGGCAGGCAGTGGGCGACGATCTGGAGATTATCATGGAGGTGCACACCCGGCTTACGCCGCCGCGTGCGATTGAGCTCTGCAACGGCATCGAACCGTTTCATCCGTTCTTCGTGGAGGACCCGATCCGCTCGGAGAATCCGGTGTCGTTCCGAAATCTGAGAAAACACACTAATGTTCCCTTGGGAACGGGGGAGCAGCTGCCCACCAAGTGGCTGTTTCGAGAGCTTATCGAGGAAGAGCTAGTGGACTACTTGCGCGTTGATCTTTCGCACACCGGCGGCATAACCGAGGCCCGCAAGATCGCGGCGATGGGTGAGGTGCACTACCAGGAGATGGCGACGCACATGACCGGCACAGTGGTAAACACCTTAGCAAGTCTGCATCTGAACATGGCAGTACCCAACTGCGCGGTGCAGGAGTACCGACCACCGCAGGACTGGGAAAAAGAGGTTTTCCAGTGGGATTTCCGCACCGACGACGGCTTCTTGGCGCCGTCCACTGCTCCTGGATTGGGGGTCGAGATTGACGAGAAGGCAGCGGCCAAACATCCTCCGGTAGAAGGTGGAGGTAAGCAGCACTGGCGTCGACCCGACGGTTCGGTGACGGACTGGTAAGTCGGACACGTTGACGGCGGTTGAAGACATCGCCCGGAAAGTGGAATCCCTGAGCGGACATTCTCTAAATGCCGATGAGGGTGTATTCCACGGTTCTCCCAATAGTCAGATAAAAGGCGCGACCGTCTGTTGGATGGCAACGCCGGACGCCATCGAAGCGACTGCAGCGGCAGGTCACAGCTTGGTCATCGGTCACGAGAGCCTTTTCTTACCCTACAACTTCCAGACCGATCCCAACTTGCCCGAAGGATGGAAAGATTGGCCTTTCAACCGGCAACGTGTGGGACTGCTGGACAAACACGATCTCTCTTTCATGCGTCTGCACGGTTCGGTAGACGACATCTGCATCTTCGACGTTTTCGCCGCCGAACTTGGCCTTGGTGCACCGGACTTCGTTGACGGGCTGGTGAAGGTGTACGAGATCGCCGAGTGTACACTGGCCGAATTGGTTGAACGGGTGAAACGTTGCTTCTCCATGCCAACGTTACGCGTTAGCGTGCCCTCGGATATGCAATCCAAAGTGCGGAGGGTCGGTTTGCCCTGGGGCGGGCTTGGTCTGTTCGTGAATGTCAAATACCAACAACGGCTGGTCGAACAAGATTGCGATGTTTTCATTGCTGGTGAGGCAGACAACTACGGGTTCCGCTTTGCGGCGGAGTCTGGTATCCCGATGATCGAAACCAGCCACGAAATCAGCGAGAATCCCGGTTTGCGTCGATTCACCGACATCCTTTCTGAAGCATTTCCCGAGACGATATTCTCGTATTACGAGAACGACTGTATCTGGCAGACGATATAAACCGAGCGGAGAATTTTGGCAGCGAGCGAACGACCCAATGTGATCGTCTTCTTCACCGATCAACAGCGCTGGGACAGTACTGGTGTCCACGGAAATCCGATGGACATCACCCCCAACTTCGATCGCGTGGCGACTGAAGGAACCCATTGTCACAACGCCTTCACCTGCCAACCGGTCTGTCTGCCTGCCCGGCTGGTGATGCAGACCGGGCGTTATGCTTCTCAGTGGGGTTGTTATCACAATGGTGGAGAGTTGCCGCGGGGCACTCGCACCATAGGTCACCATTTCCGCGATGCAGGCTACCACACTGGCTACATTGGCAAGTGGCACCTCTGCCAGGAAGAGTCCGGTGCCCATGCCGATCCGCAAATGTCGATTGTTCCTAAGGACCGGCGCGACGGGTACGACTATTGGCTGGGTGCTAATGTGCTCGAGTTTACTTCCGATGCCTACCAGACTCGTCTCTTCGACGACGACGACAAAGCGGTCGATCTACCCGGCTATCGCGTCGACGCACTGACCGACGCGGCCATCCGTTTCGTGGATGACAACAAGAAGAACCGTTTCTTCCTATTCTGCTCCTATATCGAACCCCACTTCCAGAATCATCGAGATGACTACCCTGCGCCAGCCGGCTATGAACAGCGATACTTGGATCCTTGGGTTCCCCCCGATCTGCGTACTCTAGTGGGGTCTTCGCCCGGGCATCTGCCGGGTTATTATGGTATGATTAAACGGTTGGACGAAGCGTTTGGACGGCTGCTGGATACTCTGCGCAGCCTGCATCTCGAAGATAACACGATCGTATTGTTTGCCTCCGATCACGGTTGCCACTTCAAGACTCGTAACGCCGAGTACAAGCGCAGCTGTCACGACGCTTCCATGCGTATTCCGATGGCATTGACCGGACCCGGCTTCTCCAGCGGTGGTCGTCTCCAGGAGATGATCAGCCTGATCGATATTCCGCCGACCTTGTTGGATTCCTGCGGTATACCGGTGCCTGGGGAAATGCAGGGACGGTCGTTCGTACCTCTTACGAGCGGTCGTTCGCCAGATTGGCCGGAGGAGGTGTATGCGGAGATCTTCGAGACCAATCTGAGCCGTTGCGTACGCACCAAACGCTGGAAGTATTCGATACGCAAGACCGAAGAAGGCCCAGAGAGAGGTAGCTCCTGGGTGTTTCGGGAAGACTGTCTATACGACCTCCTCGCCGATCCGTATGAGCTCAACAATCTCGCCGGACTCGAATCTCACCGCCGGGTGGCTGATGTCATGCTGGAGCGGCTGATCCGTCGCATGACCGCAGCCGGCGAGGAGAAGCCGGCGATAGAGCCCGCACCAGTGGTGCGAGGCCGGCGGCTTACGGTAAGCGATGAGGAGATACTCCACTAAGGAGTCGAGTCAGGTGTCGATAAACATTAAGGAGCGTTTAGCGGCAGCGTTGAATGTCAAGAAACCGGATCGGGTGTCCCGCTTCTGGCCCTTTTTTTCCGAGGAGTACGGCATTTACCAGGACGCGGCATGACTTCGGATCGGCGCGTGCAGACTTCTGCCGAGCGATTGGTGCATCTGCTCGGCGATCGACTCGACTTTTCTGACGGCGATCGCTCCTGCAGTCCGTTTTTTTCCGATATTGGTCTCGGGATAACCGATGCCGGCGGCATCGATTGTCTCTTCCTGCACTACAATCGCCGCATGGCGACCTTCTTGGATCCGTTTCTCGCCATGCCCCAGCCAGTTGAACCCCATCACAAGACGGCTGTGGAGATACGCCAGCGGTTTAGTTCCGCAGCGGCACAAATCGCATTCTGCGACCACAACACCTTCGTCGTGGATTGCACCGGGTTAGCTACTCTCGATTTTGAACCCGCCGCGCACAAAGAATTTACAGAGCGACGATGTCGGCAGGTAAGTGATGAGATTCTGATCTTCGACGGCTACCTGCCCACGGTGGATTCGCGAGATCACGACGAAACCTTGCCCTTTGTCATCGGATTGCGGGTCGTGACTGGTTCGTTGAGATCCGATCCTACGCCCGATACGGTAACAATTGTTGCCAACGACGAAGGGCAACTGGTCCTGCTTTTCTCAGTGCGCATGCTGGAGGTTGGACATGAACAGGTTCTGTCCCGGTTGTATGGAGGTAGCACCTCAGTGGACGATGCCCGGCAGCGATCCATGTCCTGGTGGGCGGAAACGTTGGGCTCATTCAATTTCGGCTCCACTGATGACAGCGAAGCAGTGTTGCTGGCGCGAGCGGTGTACACCTTGGTTGGAAACAGTAGCATTAGTCCGGGCAACCTCAGGACCCGCGTCTGCGGGTTTCCCAGCCGCGGTAGGTACCCGTGCGCATATTTGTGGGACTCCTGTTTTCAGAGCCTCGGGGTAGCGTTGTTCAATGCGGACCTTGCGGCGGACAGCCTGCTCGTTTTCGCGGACAACATGCGGATCGATGGGAAGCTGCCTGGATTCATCTGCTCGACTTGGGTTAATCCGGGGCAATCGCAGCCGCCGCTAATGGGTTGGGCGGTGCAGCAGCTGGTTCAAGAGACAGCCAATGAGGACCTTGCGGTCGAGCTTCTCCCAGCCTTGAAGTGGAACACCAACTGGTGGCTAACCCAACGCATGACTCGATTCGGTTTGCTGGCTGCCTCCAACGGCATGGAGTTGGGTTGGGACGATACTCCGCGCTGTGACCAGGGCCGCATCGCCGCGTGTGACCTGAATACCTACCTGCTTCTGCAAATTCGAGTTTGCGCCGTTTTCGCCCGCACGAGTGGCGACGATGAGGCTGCGAAAACACTTGATGTCTTGGCAGATAATTTTGCGCAACGAATGGTCGACCATCTGTTCGATGACGAGTCCGGATTGTTCTGGGATCTCGATCTGGACACGGGTGAACCGGTGCGCGTCAAAACGCCGGCCAGCTTTCTGCCGCTGCTCGCCGATGTGCCGCTAACCGATGAACAGAGACGACGAGCGGTGGAGACCTACCTGTTGAACCCAGACTGCTTCTTTGGTCCAGTGCCGTTTCCCGTCGTCGCCTACGACGAGCCGAGCTACGCTTCGGACAAGTGGTGGCGCGGCCCAACCTGGATCAACATTGCTTACCTGATGATCTGTGTCTTGGAAAAATTGCATTACCGGGACGAAGCTAATGTTGCCCGAAGGCGGTTGTACGACGTCCTGATCGCCGACGGCAATATGCGGGAACACTTCGATTCGCAGACCGGAAAGGGGCTCGGCGCCTACGAATACGGCTGGACCGCAGCCATCTATCTGCGATTACACCACGAACTTTTACACGCAATCGAAACCGGAGACGCTTCATCTTGAGACGGTCGGCGCTACGACACACACCGCCGATATCTGCGATTGACAGGTGGCTGCCAAGCCTTCCAAATAATCAACAATCGGAGTTACTCTAATGGCCAACAGCCTTGATGGACCGCGTGCAGCGCGACCGGAGGAGTTGGCCGATATTCTGGTATTGGCCAACGTGGTAATGCGCGAAGGCCGGGCGCCGACCATCGCTACCGACTACCCGTTCATCTACAACGCCGAGAATGTGGGCAACATCATCATCATTCGAGATGGTGATCGCGTTATCAGCTCGGCGGGCACCTGGATGAACACGGTAGAGGCGGGGGATGGACGGATACGAGCAGGCGGCATCAATTGCGTGGCAACTCTTCCCGGCTGTCGAGGGCAGGGTCTGGCGACAATGGTCATGCGCAAGGCTGTTCAGCACATCGCTGCGCTCGGTTGCCACATCGGTCGCTTGACTACGAATATCGACGATTGGTACTACCGCATGGGGTGGGAGAATGCCGGATCCCTTTATACCTATCGACTGAATCATTCCAACGTCGAGTTGCTTCCAGAATTACCCGACGAACTGACTGTCGTGGAGACGAGGGAATTCAGCGATGAGCTGTTCGAGGCCATTGTCGGGCTGCGCCAGATCGATCGCCTCGGTGGAGTGCGCACACCGGAGCTCATGCGAGCCCTACTCGAAGCTGGGAGTGACCCCAAACTGATGGGTGGCAAGAGGTTCGTGGTAGCGTCGCAAGGTAGTGTACCGCTGGCTTATTGCCTCGATACCGAGCGCGGCATAATTGAATGGGGTGGCGATGGTCGGCTCGTTGCCGGACTGATTCGCGAGTGGTTCGGTCGGCGCGTGGGTCAGCGCGGCGGGAAACTGTCGCCGGGATACGAGGAAAAGGTGGCGCCCAGTCGCGAGCTCGCCGTCATCACGCCAAGGACTGGACACACATTCATCGAGTTGCTCGAAACCGTGTCGCTGTCCGTGGATCACGCGTACTGGGGCATGCTCAACGTCATCGATCCTCGCGGTATCCTTGATGCTTTCGGACTGGAGTCGATCGATTTGAGAGAAGAGAACGGTATGTTCACTTTGAGTCGGGGACATGAGTCCATTACCGTAACACGCCAGGCGTTGGCCAAGCTTCTGTTCGGACCAGAACGAATCGCCGGTTTTGCGGCTGATCGGTTACCGTTTCTGTTCTGGGAGTGGCCTCTCGAGCACGTATGAGATCCTTTGTTGGCTTGTGGCAACGCGAATTCCGTAGTGCCGAGCGGCTGAAGACTTGCGGTGTCTACTACACTCGAATCTGATTGGAGAAACAGCATGCTGATTTTCGATGGTGACTATCCGATGGCCTATGGAGGCATCGAGCTCAATCGGGATCTGACCCTGCCGATTAACGAGCTTCGCACCCAGGACCAAAATCCCGACAACGTGGCGTTTGCATGTTTGCCTGAATTGCGCAAAACAGGTGTCACCGCGGCCCTCATGAAATTCACCGTGCGCCGCAAATACGAAGGTAGCGTGTCCTGGGGATACAATGGCGCCGAAGCGTGCCATGCCGCCGCCAAAGGACAGGTGGCTTATTACCACATACTGGAAAAAAGAGGCGAAGGTGTGGTGGTGACCACAGGGCCCCAACTCAACAAACAGATATCGAGCTGGGAGAAGCAGGAGGATCACGCTTCGCTGCCGGTGGGATTCGTTATCGGCATGGAGGGCTGCGATCCAATCACGCACCCCGCAGAAGTACATGAATGGTGGGAGCTCGGCGTTCGCGTCGCTAGTCTCACCCATTACGGGCCCAGCGCTTACGCCCATGGCACCGGAACAGAAGGGGGCTTAAGGGGTGAGGCGGTCGGCCTGCTGAAGGAAATGCAGACCTGCGGCATGCTGTTGGACATGACTCACATCGCTGACGAAAGCTTCTGGGAAGCGCTGGACCATTATTCCGGTCCCATTCTCGCGAGCCATCAGAACTGCAGGGCGCTGGCGCCGGGACAACGGCAGTTCAGCGATGAGCAGCTGAAGGCGGTGATCGAGCGCGGCGGCGTAATCGGGGCTTCCATGGATACTTGGATGCTTTGTCCCGAGCAGAAGATCAACTGGGGCAAGACCTCGAGCCTCAATCGCCGGGACGTCTTTTCGCGCGAGTCCATTACGCTTGGAACCCTCGCGAACCATATCGATCATGTCTGCCAGCTAGCCGGCAACGCCGACCACGCCGCAATCGGCGGCGATACCGATGGACAGGGTGGTGTTGACGGCGCCCCATACGAGATCGATACGGTAGCCGACTACCAGAAGTTGGTTCCGATCTTGTGCGAGCGAGGTTATAGTGACGAAGACGTGGCAAGGATCATGTACCGCAACTGGCAACGCTTCTACGAAGCACACCTACCCGCGAGTTGAATGATCAATAACACCATGCGCCGTTCATCTTCGGCGCCACGTTTGGCATCCGCCGCCTGAGTTGCGATGAATGACGGTGAGTTCCGTCTGGGCATCGTCGGATGCGGAGGCATCTCGAGCCTCCATGGCAAGGCCAGCCAGGCCGCCGCAGATGTTCGGCTGGTCTCCTGTTGCGACCTGAGAACAGAGCGTGCGGAGGAGTTTGCCAAGCGTTATGGATGCGATTCCCAGTACGATAACTATAGACGCATGATCCACGAGCAGGATCTGGATGGCATACTGCTCGCCACTTGGCCCAACCAGCACCGGGAACAAGTGGAGCGGTGTCTTGATGCGGGGGTCCGCCATATCCTTTGTGAGAAAGCACTGGCACTTACCGGTGACGAGGCGCGAGAGATTCGTGATTTGGTGGAGACGGCGGGGGCCTTACTGATGGAGGGGTTCATGTACCGTCACCATCCGGTTATCGCCGAGATCGAAGCTTTGATTGCCTCGGGCAGTCTGGGCACGATCGACAGTGTGCGTGGGGTTTTCAGTAGCTTCGACCCGGAGACGGCACCGGTGACAGACGAAGAGCGGAATTGGCGACAGCGAAAGGAGTATGGCGGTGGCGTACCCTACGACTTTGCATGTTACGCGACCAACGCGTGTAATCATTTCGCCGATGGCGATCCATTGTGCGTGTATGGATTGGGTAGCGTCAGTGCGCAGTATGAGACCATCAATCGCATGTTCGGCTTGATCCAGTACGATAACGGTTGTGTGGGCATGATAGAGAGCAGTAAGGGGGCAAGTCACAGTCAGGAGCTGAGGATCACCGGCTCGGAAGGCATCGTGACTTTACCGATCTCCTGGACGGTTCTGCAGGAGGCAACCTATTTCATCAGCAGCTGCGAGGATTGGGCGGACATCCGCACCGAGCGCCGCCAGGTGCCGGTGGCTGACAGCTATCAGTTGCAGCTGGAGAACTTCGTCGATGTGGCTCGCGGAAGGGCTGAACCCTGCATGCCATTGTCCGACTCAGTGAAAAACTGTGCGACAGTAGAAGCGCTGGTGCAAAGCATCGAGTGCCGACGAGATGTTGAAGTCCATATTTGAATGCGAAGATCAGGTGAGGTGAACAAATGAGACTGGGCGGGTTTTTCAGTGCCAGCAACGAAGTGGAGTTGGAACCACTGTGCGAGAAACTCGATCTGTATGGGCTGTCTACCATCGGGGTTCCATCGGCCTGCGCGGAGATGAGCGACGATCAGGTTGTCTCCTTTGGCGAGAAAGCTCGGGGTCTGGGCATGGTTGTGGGCGAGTGGGGATTTTGGAACAACATGATGACCCCGGATTTTTCCGCGCAGGAGGAACGTGTCAACGGTTTGCGCCATGTGCTGCAGAAAGCAGATTTGATGGGTGTGCCCTGTGTTGTTACCCTCGTGGGCACCAAAGATTCTTCCGACCATGCGCTTGCGCCCCATCCGTACATGTTTACCGAGGAGTGCAAAGCGGAATTTCGCGAGCTGGTTTTACGAGTGTTGGATGGTCTTGACCTGAAGAAGGCAAATTACGCTATCGAGCCCTGGTGCAATACCTTCTTTTATCAGCCGGAGGACATCCGTACTTTTATAGACAGCGTCGATCATCCGCGATTCGGACTGCATCTGGATCAGATGAACATGGTCAGTTTCGCCGACTTTTATAACACCACCGACTTGATCAATCGCACCTTCGACCTGCTCGGTGATTACGCGCGTAGCGTACATCTGAAGGATATCGGGTGGGATTATGCCCACATGTTCTTGAAGTGGGACGAGGTGTACGTGGGTGACGGGGTGATGGATTATGACACCTACCTGGAACGGTTGGCTCAGTTACCGGCAGACACGCCCTGTTACTGTGAGCACATGAACGAAGAAAGCGACTACGCTCTGAACTTCGAGCGCCTGCATGAACGAGCCGACAGGGTCGGTGTTCGATTCCTGCGCAGAGGCGAGCTATAGCCCGTCGCGGTGGAGACCGCCATAGGACTGACCATGCAAACAATGACGGCCGAAGAAAGGTTCCAATTTGACCTGGAAGGTTACTTGGTAGTGCCGGGCGTGCTCACGGCTTCCGAGGTGGTTGAGCTGAACGAGCTTGCCGACGAAGTCTGGCCGGGTGAGCACGACGAGAACGGTTTGCGGCGTACTTCCAATATTTCGCAATGGGGACCGCGGTTTCGCGACCTCATCGATCATCCGAGAATCGTTCCTTACCTGATCGCACTCATGGGGCCAAAGTTTCGCATCGATCACGACTACTCCATGTTCATGGTTCGCGGAACCCATCGAAGTCGCCTGCACGGTGGACCCTCGCCCCAGTGTCGCGAAGGCGACCACTGGTATCGATATTACCCCGACGGCACGATCCGCAATGGCTTGACGGTTTTCACCTACAATCTGGCTGACTGTGGTGCGGGCGCCGGCGGTTTCGGCTGTATTCCCGGTAGCCACAAAACCAATCTGCTTGCGGCGATTCCAGAGGATGTACTTACCATGGAACGCCATGCGCACTATGTGCACCAACCTGCGGTTAAGGCAGGGGACGTTCTGATCTTCACCGAAGCTCTGGTGCACGGGACCCTTCCTTGGAATGCCGACTATGAACGGCGCGCTTTGTTATACAAGTACAGTCCCGGTCATTCCGCTTGGAGCAGCACTTATTACGATCCTTCCGATTACCCCGGTGCTACGGAGCAGCAACTTCGCATCATGGCGGCGCCATCGGTCGGATCCCGTCCCGATTCAGTGCAGGGATAGATTGCGCAGATTCTCGAACCGGATCGTGCCTCTTTTTTGCGTCTGTTCCAATTCGCTACTCCGGCTAGCTGGGACCGGGACCACAAGTGCGAAATACGTACGGTGAAAGCGACGCTCTCTACATCGTGGTGGCGAAGACCGTAGCGCGAAAAAGCTCGAGGCAAAGGCAGATGTTACGTCCCTTGAGTTCCGACAGGTTGGTACTTCCGTGGAAACGGACCTCTCCCTCTAGTTGATCGCCTCGCAATGGCTCGCAGTCGTCGAAGCTGAATCCCGAAATCATCCCGGTCCGGGCTGGTGGCCACAACATAGGCTCCATGAATGCGGCGCGTACCCAACCACCAGTTTCGGTCTTGAAGTTTAGCAGCAGTCGACCACCTCCACACACACGCGGCAGCAGGGTTACCTGGCCATCGACCTCCGCTTCGAGACCGACGAACCGATCCCGTTTCCAGAAGGCGAAGCCGTTGGAGTAGACCCGGTGATCGTCATAGTAGTAGCTCTCGTTGTGTCGTGCGTCCATGCCGACGTACAGCAAGCCCCAACGGTTGTCATCGAAACTGAAGATGCCGTGACGGACAGACATCATCCCCTCTTCGTTACTGCCCTCTGAACCGCGGGCGAGCAATGTCGATTTGTATCGAGTCCACGTATGGCCGTTACGGCTGACGGCGAGCTGAACGTCGCGGGCGTCGGTGCCCCGGTAGTAGACGCTCGGGAACATCAAGTGGTAACGATCGCCGGGATAGGGCGCGTAGGCGTTGGTGTAGAGGTCCAAGGTCGGCTCGTCCACATCCGGTTGCAGCACCACGTGTGGGGTGGGCCAACGGCGGAAATCGTCGGTCTCGGCGCGGCCGATGCAACGCCAAGGGTTGGGTGGCCACTCGGTGGGGATAGTTTCACGGAACATATTGTGGCGGAAGTAGCCGACGTACCGATCGGCAGCCTGGTCGTAAAACGCGATGTTGTCGCAATCGCAGAACATCTCCAGCAGCGGGGTTTCTAGTGCCTTCCAGCGCAGACCGTCGGGGGATACCGCACCCATCACCCGGCCTTCTAAGCCGATAGTGGCGCGGATCTCCTGCTCGCTGTACCCATCTGCGGCAAGTTTTTCTCTCAGGACGAGGGCATCGGTTTCGTCCTCCGCACCGGCAATTGATGCACCGCTGCGATTCCAGGCGCCAGTCTTGAAGATCAGCTTGTAGCGCTCGCTGTCCGGGGCGTTGGGATTGGTATCGAGGAAGATGGCCCCGCCGAGACCGGCACCGACGATGTTGTTGCCGGTCGAACCGTCGAACTCGTAGAGTCCCAGCTCGGGCTTGTGCCACTCGAAACCATCCTCGCTTTCGGCGTAGCAGAGCACCGTTTCGCGATCAGGAAGAGAAGAGCTATACCACATCCGGAAACGACCATCTTCCTGGAGCAATGTTTCCACCCGTGGCTTGTCATCCTCCCAAGGATGGTTGCGCTGCAGGTTCAGGTCTCGCTTTCCCAGCGGCGGCTGTACTATGAGTTCTACACCCTTGGGAGCGGCGTGATAATAACCGCGCCCGTCCGCTTCGTATCCCGAACCTCCGGGCCAGATGCCGAACCAATCCAGGAAGGGTTCAGGTGTTGAGTCTCTGTTCATGTCTTCCTCCTCTGTGGTGCAGATTATCAGGGGTGATGCAACGTGCGGCTCGACATTCTACCATTCCTTCTGCGCCAGCATCAACAGAAACAGGGCGAAGGCTAGCACCAGCAACACCAATAGCGCCCAGAAGTAGTAATACTCGGCCTCCTCCTGCAGGTCCTGCACCATCGCCTCCTGAACATCCCGGTCCAGATCGATGGCGGAGCTATCGATCTCGCCTCCCGCGAAGAAATACGTCCAGTGGGAATGCTCCAGATTCATCGGACCCCAGCTCGAGGTGATCCTCACCGTTACGCTCTCTTCCGGATCCACACATTCTGACGGCCAGACGATCTCCATGGAGTTACCGTCGATAGCATTGGTGGGGATGTTGGGGACATCGCAACCTGGTGCATTGGCGATGACCGAGGTGCGCAGGTCTCCGCCCGTTCCCGAAAAGTTAGCGTGCAGATCTGCGGCGATCAGGGAGCGATTCCGCGGCCTGTGGGTGAAAGTGTATTCTTTGGTCTCTTCTGCCCGCGTCGGTATGGGCGTGCCTAAGAGCAGGGAGGTGATGAATAAAGCGAAGAAAATCTGAGCATGACACGCAGGCGATTCCGACCTAAAAACCGATTGCCGATAGAGGAAGATCGAGCTCATTGCTGATGTCATACCGCCTGATTCACGATTTGTTACCGGCAGGCTGGCGAGCGTCTAGCAAAGAATAGCCGTGCGGTAATAATGACACCATACTCTTCGGTTGTGTTCCATATGACCTGCGCGCACGCTCAACAGAGCCAGTAAGCATATAGCTCGCCCTGCCATATGGAGAAACGGAACCTGACCTTCTTCCCCACAAGCTCGCCCAGGTTGTCCTTACTCTTCCAGCGCACCGGCTCATCGATGCTATCGATGGTAGCAGCTACACTGTCCTCTTCCGAGTAGCCCGTCAATGGCCGATCCTCTTCAGCGGCCAGCACTTCAGTGCGCACTTTGCCGCGCCACGAATCAACGTTGATTTGCAGGTTTGGGGATGTGACTTCCAGTGGCCTGGTGGTCACCGAGCCCCATTCGATGCCGCCCTTGAGCCCGACAAAGCCGTCCAACCGCAACTTGGTTATATAGACGGCAGAGGTGTCAAAGAACTTGCGGTCGAGGGTATCTGCCAAGGACATGGCGCGGTATTTGAGGCCGTTCGCGAAGAACCAAAGCTCGTTGTTGCAGTGCAGAGGACCCTCAGTGGTGACAATCTGCCCCAAGTCGTAGGCGCTGCCGTCTCCAACTGCCGACTGCTCCATGAATGGCGCGCGGTTGGCCACCCGTTCCCAATGCCGCAAATCGCGGCTCGATGCCAGTTCCACCGATTTGCGACTGTCGACATTTTCATAGAGGGGCGCTTTCTTGCCGGCCCAGTGATGCATCACCGGAAGTGCCAGATAAAGGCCTTCGTAGGGGAAGGCAGGGAAGTTGTATATATCGGTTCGCCATTCTTCGGGACGATTGTATACCGGTTTGTGGTAAGCGGGATTCTCGAAGAACTTGCGCAAGCGCTCGAAGCCGTTTTCTTGATCGGTCTGGTCGGCGTGGAACACCATCTCCTGCTCGGTCCAATCGACAAAATCTTCGCTGGTGGTAAGGCAAAAGGAGCGCCCGTAGGGACCTCTTTGCTTGGCCATGGCGATGAACAGATGGGGATCCTCCTGCCGAGTGAGCTGGGATACATCTTGACTCGAAAGCGGCTCGCCGCCCATCTCCTCCCAGTGCAGCCCATCTGCTGACACTACGCGGTGCAGACCGCGATTCTTGTAATAGAACCCCTTGTAACGACGAGTTTCGTTCTTGTCCACTGGATCGTAGATAGGCCCACGTAAACCCCCAGGAATACTAGGCAGGATGTTGTTTTCCTTGCCGATCGGTTTGCCTGTCCAGGTGGGCTCTGGATAATCGTACAGACCCTGAAAAGGTTTCTCCCAGTTGATGCCATCATCCGATTCGGCATAACAGGCGAATGACTCGCCGCCGGCGGGACCACCGGTGGCATGGAGGCGGAATTCCTCTGTCACGGGTGCCGCGGCGTTGGCACCGTAAATTGCTTTGAACTTCTGGTCGCTGGGATCCCATATCGGTGCCGATCCCAATTGGATGGTTTGGTTCTCCCAACGGTATTCCGGCCGGATCACCACGTTGTTCGGGAAATGATGCGGTTGGTGAAGTTTGCGCGCCAGGTTGTCGATCTGCTCGATATCGTGATCGTCGATGAATAAGTGTTTCAAGGTAATTCCCTCCTTTTTTTACAGTGGTTTTGCGAACAAGCCGGTCGTCGAGGCATTGAGGTTTCAGGGTTATACCGAGGATGTGAAATAGGAGCTGATCTCATTAGTGGCCCTCGGTTACTACCACATCTCGCATGTTAAAGATGAGTTCCTCCTCTACACCGTGTGGAATCTGGTAGCCAGCGGTGGTAATGATTTGCGGATTTGCGGCGCGCTCTTAAAGCCATTCCCGAATGTGGTCTTGGAAGTGATCTCGCGACAATCCGAGAAACCAGCGGTAGGGCGATACTCCGCTCGAGAGTTGAGGTCGTTTCCTGGCAGCCGCCATGATACGTTAGTGTAGGTTCATTGGTAAGGGGGGCCGTAAGCTGAGCCATCCGCCATAATGTCAACAGATGCCAAACTGCACATTCGGCCAGCTTCCGTCGAGAGAGTCCGCCTGTTAGGGATATGCTATACAGACGCAGCTGCCACACAATTGCAGGAGATTATGCCATCTCGCACGTATCAAGCTCAAATGGTAAATGGAGCTTGCTTGCGAGTTGGTTTTTGGTTAGATATTGCCCTCTTTGACGAGACCAAGCTCATAGCAGATAGCGCCACGAAGAAGGCCGAGTCAGACCCATGCCCCAACCCAACATCCTTTTCATCCTGGCGGACGATTTGGGGTGGGCGGACTTGGGAATGCATGGCGCTCCCGTGTCGACTCCCAACATCGACCTGCTTGCGCAAGAAGGGGTTGAGTTGACGGCCCACTACGTCTGCCCTATGTGCACGCCGACGCGGGCATCGCTGCTGACCGGAAGACATCCCAGCCGTTTCGGACCCAATGCCACTTCACCAACTAACCTTCCGGTTTTGCCGGAAGGGTATGAAACGCTGGCGACGGTGTTGCGAGACGCCGGCTATGATACTGGCTTGTTTGGCAAATGGCATCTCGGCTCCAGTCCGCAGTTCGGGCCCAATCATTACGGTTTCAATACCTCGTATGGTTCGTTGGCTGGCGGTGTCGATCCGTTCAATCATTTCTACAAGCAGGGGGAGCATTCGGTCACCTGGCACCGCAACGGCGAGCTCCTGGAAGAGCGCGGTCATGTGACCGATTTGATCGTGCGCGAGGCTCGAGAGTGGATCGAGAATCGTACCCAACCGTGGTTCTGCTACGTTCCGTTCACTGCGGTGCACGTCCCGATCAAACCGACCTCCGAATGGTACGCGCGCTATGCCAGTGAGCAGTTCGATGAGGACCCCCTGTGCGACCTCTCCTACAAGAAATATGCGGCTTACACGAGTCATATGGACCACGGCGTCGGTTTGCTGCTTGATAGCTTGGAGATGACCTGCCAGCGACAAGACACCATTGTCGTGTTTGCCTCTGACAACGGTGCCATAAATGATTGTCCGCTCCACGGTACAGACCGCTATCCCGGATGGCAGGTAGACTATCCGCGACTGGGTTCGAACTTTCCGTTCCGTGGTGTGAAGGCGCAGCTTTACGAGGGCGGAATCCGCACTCCCACCATCATAAACTGGCAAGGCAAGCTGGATCCGGGGGTGCGTGATCATCCGGTGCAGGTGGTGGATTGGATGCCAACACTGATCTCGCTACTGGATCTGGAGCCGAAGCTCGAACACCAGTTCGACGGCTTCGACATTTGGCCACTGATCGCCGAAGGCAATACAGGTCCAACACGCGATCTCTTCTGGAATTTCCGCCGCGAGCATTCATTGGGGTTGCGCCACGGCGATTGGAAGCTGATCGACAGCGCCAAGGAGGACGGGCGTGTACATGAATTGTTCAATATTTCCGAGGATCCTGGCGAAGAAACCAACCTGGCGCAAGAAAGGCCGGACCTGGTTTCTGAGCTCAGAGAGCTGATCGAACACGAACGACGGCTGGATGGTAGTGAAGCAAGGCCGGACGTGACCACCTACGAGGATATGTAGAGGTGTCCCTGCATCGGCTAGTGGAGACGTTGTTGGTCTACGCAGATTAAATGCCGGACAGCTATGCGCCAGCAGCGAACTTTACCACCAAAGCCGAAAGCCGCACAGGTCGACTGAACAGACTCTATGAAACTCAACCCAGCCCAGATTGCCGAGTTCAAGGAGCGTGGTTTTCTGCTTTTTCCAGGTCTCTTGGATGAAGTGGAGGTTGGTTTGCTGCAACGGGAAATCCCGGCTCTGTTGCAGCTAACCGAGCCGGAAGCCGTGAGGGAGAAAGAGGATCTGTCAAGAACGCGGTTGGTTTTTGGGATCCACACACACTCTGAACCGTTTCGTCGACTCGTACATCTGCCGCGAATTCTGAATCCGGTGCGGCAGCTGCTAGGTGAAGAGGTTTACCTTTACCAGAGCCGCCTGAACCCGAAACCTGGCTTCGGTAGTGGAGGTGGCTGGGACTGGCACCAGGATTATCCTCCCTGGCATAGCATAGATGGAGTGCCCGAACCGCGAATGATTATGACTTCTGTGTTCGTCGATGACTGCACGCCAGTTACCTCTCCATTGCTAGTGATTCCGGGTTCCCAAACCCACGGCCTTCTCGACGCGAAACCCCACGCTGATACCAGAGGCCGTGGTTACAATCTGCAAACAGTCGAACCGAATCTGCTGGAGCAGATAGCGGCTGAGCAAGGGATTGAACCATTGCTCGGCCCCGCCGGTTCGGTGGCTTTCGTGCACGTGAACGTATTGCACGGATCAGCAAACAATGTTTCGCCCTGGCGGCGGGCGATCACCTATCTGATATACAACGCCGTTTCCAATGCTAGCACCAAGTCTGAACGCGCCTGGTATCAATGCGCGCAGGATCTTACCCCCGTAACGTCCGATGCCGACGACAGCTTAAGAAACTGTCCGAGCACTTAAGACCAACCATGTACTGGTACCTCGAGGTTTTGAAGAAATACGCTGTGTTCAGCGGTCGGGCGCGCCGACGGGAATACTGGTTCTTCTTTCTCTTCAATGCGCTCATCAGCCTGGCGTTGGCATCTATAGACAATTCCATGGGAATGCTGGATGCCAGCGTCGGTCTCGGAGTTTTAGGTGGCCTCTACACGTTGGCGGTAATGCTGCCTAGTGTGACGGTTGGAGTGCGCCGTTTACATGACACTGGCAGAAGTGGATGGTGGATTTTGATCAGTCTGGTTCCGATCGTAGGAGCGATCGTATTAGTGATTTTCCTGGCCACGAGCGGCCAAGAGGGAGACAACCAATTCGGTCCCGATCCCAAGGTCGATGTGGGATTCGACTCCTAGTGACATCATGATTCTGGTAACCGGAGCTGCTGGCCGCTTGGGAGGCAGAGTTGTCGCCTTGCTAAAAGATCGCGGTTACGAGGTAGTTGGAAGCGACCGCCTGGAACCCGAAGACTCTTCGTATAGTTTCAGATCTGTCGACTTGTGCGACCGGTCGAGTGTAGAGGAATTGGTGGAGGGGGCAAGTGCGATAATACACATGGCCGCCATCCCTGGTCCTTCCATTGAGGAGACCGGGGTTTTCGAGAACAACGTCGAAAGCACCTACAACGTGCTGCAGGCGGCGGCAAAGGCGAAGTTACGCCGGGTCGTGTTTTCCTCCAGCGCTTTCGCCATGGGGTTTTCGTGGGACACCTCGCAACACGTGCCACACTACCTGCCACTGGATGAGGAACATCCCATGACCCCATTTGAACCTTACGGACTGTCAAAGCTGGCGGGAGAGCAAATCGCCGAAATGCTGGCGCGCTCCGGTTCGATTTCGGTAGCAAGCCTGCGATTTACGAACGTGGTTGCTCCAGAGAGGCAACAGACAGATTTCCCGGTGCCGGCGCCTGACCCAGAGGACCCCGCAACCGGTCTCACTCTCGTAAAGTGGGCATACGCTGATCCGCGAGATGTCGCCGAAGCTCATCTTCGCGCGTTGGAAGCGGAGTTCGCCGGGCACGAAACGTTTCTATTGGCACAACCGATCAATCGATTTCGGGAAAATACCGTCGAAGTGATCCGAAAGAACTTCGGAGAGGAAATGGAGATCCGCGGAGATCTAGATGGGAACGCTAGCGTAATAAGCTCGGAAAAGGCACAGCGCGTGCTTGGCTTCAAGCCGACGTTGCAATGGGACCATGACTGAAAAGCAGAATCTCTTCTTGACGTGCCAACCCGCGTGAATAAACGAGCTAGGATTCGACGTACTGGAAAGACGTCTGTTCACAAGTGAGCATGTCCGCGCTCGTCCTACCCCACTGAACTACGTCTCAAGGCTACCAGGACAACACCGCTTCGCTGGCTATTCCTCGAACTTGTGCCGAAAGCTCATCATGTTGACCTCCGGCTTGTAGCCTAGGATCTCCTTGGCGTCGGAGAGGTCGAGGAATCCAACATGCTCTCCGTGGGTATTCTCCGAAGATCCGTAGGCGATCACAAATTTCTCCGGACCTTCGTAATCTACCGCCAGCGTGAACAGCTGTATCAGATCCACCGGGGCCAACAGAGTGCTGCAGCGACGCAGGCTCTCCGGCTCGCTGGTTCCGTGGTAGGTGCCGATGCGGAAGGCGATAAACCGCCGGTTGCAGACGTTTACTAGGTACTTTCCAGCGGCCTCCGCCATACATTTCATGGCGCCGTACCAGCCATCCGGGTTGATCTGGTCCACGGTGGAAAAGGTAGGCGGGTCGGCCTCTTCGTTCCAACCGCTGGCGTGGTTCGAGCTGGCATATACGATTTTTCCGACGTCTGCCCGGTGGGCCAGTTCGAACAGCTGCATCTGCATACCTATGTCAGTCATACCGCCATCGCGTTCGCCAATGTTGTCGGCAGCCAAGCGCGCTAGCGAGACCAGAACATCCTGGTCAGCGCAAACCCGCGCCGCGAAGGCGTAATCGCTCAGGTCTCCAACCTCGACGCGCGAGTTCGAACCCTCTATCTCATTTACATCCACAAGCGTCAGCTCGTATCGGTCCTCCATCTCCCAACTCCGCCACAACGCGTCCCCTATCCGTCCGGCGGCTCCGGTCAACAGCACTTTTGTCTTGGCCATTAGATCTTTACACTCGGTT
Source organism: uncultured Gemmatimonadaceae bacterium (assembly GCA_964401715.1). Classification (GTDB taxonomy): domain Bacteria; phylum Latescibacterota; class UBA2968; order UBA8231; family UBA8231; genus CAYNZV01. The sequence goes on from CAYNZV010000029.1 coordinate 32,096, forward strand.
ATGGTAATTGTGGCTTTGAGGCACGACGGGATCCCGCGTCGACCGCGGGCATCACTACGGCGCGCTCGCTATTGCAACACTGATTTGGGTGTAGGTTCAATCCGACGCACAACGATCTTCTCCCGGTCCATCATCTCCGGTATTTGCGGTGCGATGTCGTTTTTCCAAGTATCGCTCTCGTAGACCGCGGCGTACAACTGCTCCCGGCTCTCTTCGCTGTCGAAGCGACGGATCCATATATACAAATCGTCCTCTTCCTCGCCCACAAAGCTTCCCACTACCACCATACCCTTGGAAACCTGGAATGGGATAATCTCCTCCTCCATGAACTTTACCCAATTCTCTCGCTGTCCCGGCTTGGCGCGATACTCTCTGAGCTCGAAAAACATCGAATCATCTCCTTGGAATTGAATTCATCGGGTTGACTACAGTTATTAATGCTCAAAGATCTGTCAAGCAGTCCAAAATTGATGCGGCATTGCGGAGTGGATGTGAAACCCACCGAATCCGAGCTCAAAAAGGGCTGTATCAACAAGAAAACGGTTGAGGCCGCAGCGGCGCAGTTGCAGTCGGAAGGTTATATGCTTCTCGAAGGCGTGGTTTCCAAGGAGTTGTTGAAGAAGATCCGCACAGCCCTGGTTCCGTTGCGCGAGCGCTATCTGCGACTGCATCCGAGAATTGGCCGCGAGCCCCCTTCCTACGGCAAGGGACGAGGCATTTTCGGCATGCAACCACCCAGAGAAATGTCGTTTATGGATCACGAGATGGTGGCCAATCAAGTTGCGTTTCAGATGTTGGCGAAAACCCTGGGAGCTGATTTTTCTGCGGCCTTTACAACACTAACAACTCCTGGCCAGGATCGGAAGTACAACACGTGCACCGCGATGTCGATTCACTGTTCGACGATTTGTCGCACGCGTTGTCGGTGAACTCGGTGGTGGTAAGCATCCCGCTGATGCCGTTCACGGAGAAGAGCGATGCAACGGAGACCTGGCTGGGTACCCACTTGTACCCCGGTCCCTATCCGGGCAAAGATCGGAGCTTCGATGCGATCGCCGCAGGGCGCCCTTTCTGTCGCATGTTGTCACCGTTGGGAGGTCTCGTTTTGCGTGACCCGCGAATGTGGCATTGTGGTATGCCCAACAGTACGAAAAGTGTGCGCACGATGCTGATATTTGTGTATTAACGAGGCTTCCACGCCCGCAAACGGTGCATGGGAGTTCGCCAGGAGGTCTGGGATCAGCTACTTGCCCATGCTCAGCAGGTATTGCGATTCAGTCTGGTCATCGAGTAGGATCCTGTCGGCTCGTGACGCGATCGGCACCATGATAAACAGGCAGAACCGACATTGAAGGTAGGAGCGGCGGAACGCGACATCACGCTCGGGGTAGGCATGACGATCTCTCATCCGGAACGGGTGAGCGTCGGCGTGCGCGATCCGATGGCTGTGCGAGTCTTGATTCTAGAGGACGAAGCTGGAACCTCTCTGGCGATCGTATGTTTCGACCTGGTGAGCGCCAATTACGATGTTTGCGACGAGCTAAGGGTTTCAATTCGCAGGGAGTTCGGGGTTTCCGATGCGGTTCTCAACTTCTCCCATTCACATGCCACCGCTTTTCTCGGACCACCAACCGGTGACTGCGGTGACGTTGACGAGTGGACCTGCAACGTACATGCGGCGCTGCGGGCAGCCCTCCAGGAAGCGAAGGAGAGGCTTGAGCCGGTCATTCTGCGAGCTGGGCGGGCGGCAGCCCAGGTTGGATTCAATCGCCGGATCTTCGACGACACTGGTGAGGTGATCATGGGGGTGAACGAAACCGGTGCCGTGGTGCCTTGGGTGAACGTGCTGGTTGCAGAGCAAGCAGGCTCAGGCGAGCGGGGCAAACCATTGGCGGTGCTGTTCGAGCATCCGGCGCACCCGGTTATCGTACCCGATGAAAGCGCCTTGATCAGTGCCGATTTTCCTGGAGCAGCGGTAGCGTATATAAGAGCACAGCTCGGAAACGAGGTTATTGCGCTCTACGCCCAAGGATGTGCCGGCAACATAAACGGTTATCCTTTGCGCACTACGCACGAGAATGCCGAAAAGGCCGGTCGAGGACTTGGAGAGGCAGTGATTGAAGGGATCGACCGAAGCGATCTGATCCCCGCCGATCGTCTGAAGGTCTGCAATGTCCAGGCCGAGTTGCCGAGTCAGCCGTTTCCGTCCATAAAGATCTGGCAGCAATCGATTGAGCGGCTCGATCGGGATTATGAGGGTGGCGTAAAGGCCTGGCTCACGGACGATGAGTACCGTCAAACGAGGCACCGGTTCGATCAGCTGAAGGGGAAAATCGAAAGCGGGGAAGAGCCCGAGCCGCGACGATTGGATGTCACTGGCGCCATGCTTGGGAGCGAGTGGTGCCTCGTAACCCTGCCCCACGAGCTTTTCTGCGAATACGAGCTATGGGTGGATCGCACGGCGCCGTTCACGCATAACATGACATTTGGATACACCAACGGCAACGAAGGCTACGTAGCCACCGATGAGGCCATCGCGTTGGGCGCAAGGGGCGGATACGAAGCTGGATCTCTGCCCAACTGGTGGTCGCATGGACCGACCAGTGGGCATTTTACAACACCTGCCATAGGAACCGAGGTAATCATCAAAGAGTCTATCGCGTCTTTATGGTATTAATCGAGGAGCGTGAATAGTGACAGGCAATGATATCGTAGCGAAAATCCTGAAGGCTGAAGGAGTGGAATGGGTTGCCGCTTTTCCCAACAACAAGCTGATTGACGCGGTCACCGACGCCGGTATCCGCCCAATCATCACCCGGAACGAGCGTGCCGGCGTGAACATGGCCGACGGTTTCAGCCGCATCAAGAATCGGGATGGGTTTGGGGTATTCATCATTCAACAGGGCCCCGGAGCGGAGAATGCTTACGGAGGTGTGGCACAGGCTTTTGCCGATTCCATTCCGATTCTGCTTCTGCCCGCAGGACACAGCCGTGAAAATAACCAGACCCATCCGAATTTCGATGCGGTGGAGAATTTCCGCGGAATAACCAAGTGGGCGGTCAACGCGAACCGGGTAGACCGCATCGCCGAATTCATGCATATGGCATTCGCCCAGCTGAAGAACGGCCGTCCTGGTCCGGTGTTGATCGAAACCCCGGTCGACGTCGGAGCGGAAGAATTCCCGGATGATGCATTCGACTACGAACCCGTTAAGGAGTTCAAGTCCGCTGCTGACCGGGACGACGTACGCGATTTGGTGAAGACCCTACTGAGTGCTTCGTTTCCGCTGATCAATGCCGGCCATGGCATTCTTTGGGCGCAAGCTGCGGACGAGCTCCGGGAACTCGCTGAGCTGACCCAGGTTCCGGTGTTGACGACGCTGGCGGGTAAAAGCGTTTTTCCAGAAGACCACGCCTTGGCGCTGGGTTGCGGTGGAAATTCGGCGACCGCCATGGCGCGCAACTTCCTACCCCGGTCCGATTTTGTTCTGGGTTTGGGCACTAGCTTCTCGAATAACCATTTCAACATCGCCATGCCTGCCGGCGTGACCTTGGGGCAGGTAACCAATTGCCCGGAAGACTTGGGTAAACATCGGGGTGTTCGCTGTGGGGCCGTTGGCGATGCGAAGCTGGTACTGCGGCAGATGATCGAGGAGGTGAAGAGCCAGGCCGGCGCTCGCGGCCGGCCGGAAAATACCGGTTTGAAGCAGGAAATTGCCAATGAAAAACAGATTTTTCTGGAAGAGTGGGCACCAAAACTGCATGCGGACGAGATTCCGATCAATCCATACCGGGTGATCACTGAGCTCGCCAAAGCGGTGGATGTAGCTAACACTATCATTACCCACGATTCTGGATTTCCCCGGGATCAGTTCGTTCCTTTCTGGGAGCCTCTGCAGCCCCGTGGCTACCTCGGCTGGGGAAAGTCGACACAGCTGGGCTACGGTTTGGGGCTGGCGCTGGGGGCAAAGATGGCGGCTCCGGAGAAACAGGTGATCAACGTTATGGGAGACGCTGCCTTCGGCATGGCCGGAATGGACGTAGAAACCGCAGCGCGGGCCGAGATTCCTATCATGACGGTGGTACTGAACAATGGTGTGATGACCAAATACTCCACCTACATACCGGTGGCTTCAAAAGTTTGGGGCAGCAACAGGCTGACTGGGGACTATCGCATGATGGGAGAGGCGTTGGGAGCATACAGCCAGCGTGTAGATGCGATCGAGGAGCTGGTGCCTGCATTCCGACGCGCCGCTGACCGCAACCGGGATGGCCAACCGGCTCTGGTGGAGGTCATGGTCAAAGAGGAACCAGTCTTTGCGTAACGCGATTGCACGAAGCATTGCGTTCGAGATGGGCCGACACTGTCACTCATCAGAGCGCTTGGTCCCACTCTCTCTAGCAGAAGGTGTTGCGTGCGCCTTGCGCATAAAAGGCCCACCGACAATGGTGAATCTGGAACTGTGATAGATAGATTTGTCGACGCGGATCGGCTGGAAGAATTCGTTGCGACCTGCTTCCGTGCCGTGGGCTTCAAAGAGATGGATGCAGCGTTGCAGGCGGAGGTTTTGCTGTGGGCGAACAGCCGGGGCATCGATTCCCATGGTCTCGCATTGCTGAGGATCTACCTGGAGTTCATCGAGGAGGGATTGATGAATCCCAAACCTAATATTCAGGTGATCACCGAAACTCCGGCGACGATCTTCGTCGAAGCGGATCGTGCTTTCGGTCCCGTCGCCACGGTGCCGGTGGTCGAGAAATGCATCAAGAAAGCGAGAGATATGGGGGTAGCGTGGGGGATGGTTCGAAATTGCGCCCATCAAGGAGCCATGTCGTACTACACCAGCATGGTCGTCGAGGCCGGCATGGCGGCGTTGATCTCATGCTGTAATCTCCCCGGTGTCGCACCTCCTCGTTCTATGAGCCGTGGCGTCAGCACCGCACCCATCGCCATCGCTGTGCCCGGAAAGAAGCGTTCTTCCCTGAGTCTAGATATGGCTACTTCGGTGGTTGCTCGAGGTAAGGTCGAGGTCGCCGTCGATCGCGGTGAGCCGGTCCCGCTGGAATGGGGATTGAATGAGGAGGGGAGACCGACGACCGAATCGCGTGAAGTGGTCATGATGCAATCGGCGGGCAACTACAAAGGCTATGGGTTGGCGGTGATGTTCGAGTGTCTGGCGAGCTTGATGTCCGGAAGTCCGCTTTTGACGCCAACCATTCGGCAAACCGAAACCCTTTCCCGTGGTCATCAGAACAGCTGGATGTGCGTCGTGGACATCAGTAAGTTCACGGATTTGGAGTCGTTTCGGCTCAATGCCGATGCTTTGGGGGACACCATGAACGGATTGCCGACGGTGGACGGCAACGGTTCCATCATGGTGCCGGGTGAGAAAGAAACCAGGACGCTAAGGGAGCGGGAAAAGACCGGGATACCGTTGCCACCAGGTACCGTGGACAAGCTCAAGTGGGCAGCGGACCGTTGTTCGGTGCCGTTACCGTCAGAGTTGGTCGATTGAATATCCCCCGACAAAAACTGCCAAGTGGCCAGAACTGGGACCCCAGCTTAGTTGAAGTTTCCCGGCAACTGACGCCGGGTACGACTATGTCATGTCGTGCCGTGTGACCACAAGTACCCTCCGACCACCCGATCTCCCATCTCAAAAACGATCGCTTCCTCCGTCGGTTGGAATCCCAGCGCCTTGAAGTGTTGCTGCTTGTCGGTGTCTTCGCAGGAAATTGCCGCATGACACCCCATTGCCCCGTGGGTCCGGGCCCAGGTCATAGCCACGTCGAGCAAGTCCTGCAGCGCGGATCTGTGGTGATGGTGGGTGACCGCATCGACGCGACAATCCGATTCACCGCAAATACGCGCGGTTGCCAGACCTACCGTGCGCCCGTCTTCGGTGTGAGCAACGAACCAGTCGCCGCGCCTTTTCTCACGAACCGCTTCCAGACGGGGAAACAGTCCGTTACATGAAGTCTGCAGGTGCGCCCTGGTGGAATAGATCCTGTTCTTGGCGTTGGCATCCAAAACTTGCCAGGCGTGAGGTGTAAGTAGCAGCGGCACCAGCGGAATGCGCTCCGCCGGCGTTGCCGATTGCACTTTCGTTGGCGTTCGGGTTTGAAAGTAGTCCACGAGAAAAGCTTCTGCTGAGTCGCTGTTAAGGATGTTGGCCATGACGTTGGAGCCGGCCATACGTCTCCACCCCAATCGGTAGTAAACCCGTGCGGCTTCTGGATTATGGGTGCCCAAGAAGATCGCTTTCCCGCCGTTCCCCCAAAATTCATCCAGTGCCGATTTGCAAAGCCTGGTTGATATACCCGATCGCCGGTGCTTCGGATCGGTCGCCACCTCGCCCAACGATCCCAGTCCCGGAAGTCGTTTCGACTGACTCACCATGCAGGTGCTGGCGATCTCACCATCAATGCGCTCCAGAAAAAGATCGTTGTGGTTGTGCGCCAGCTCTTCGCCTAGAAACAGACCTTTGGTGATGTCGGCGATGGGACCGAAGATTTGCTCCCAGAACGAAAACAGCTCGTCGATCAGGTCTTCCTCAAGAGGTACTTCGAGACGCAACATAAACTCCGAATCGTAGGTGCCGGCACCGACAGGAAAACTTGGGGATCCTGGCTGAATCCTTGCCAACGATTGGCTCAGACAGCCGGTTTTCCGCACACGATGAGTTACGAACCCTTGCTCGGGTTGCTAGGTAATCAAAGCACGCGGTTAGATCAACGATGCGCCGGTTGCCGGCCAACATCTCCTGGAGGAGCTCGGAAACGATGGCACGCCTTGAGATCCGGGTGATCCGGCAAAGTTGACGGCGTCCCGTCAATCGGACAGCTTACGCATCTCACTAACTCATGGAGTCTCAAGCAATGTCCGCAAAACCGTTCGAAATACCGGTCAACCAACGGCAACTCTTTCTCGACGACCTGGGAGTTTCCGCTGTCGAAGGTCTCCACCGTACCATGCACTCTCCGGAAAAGAAGGGTGCCGTAATTGAGCCCGACTATCCGAACGAGACCAGCCTGCAGATGAGGTGCGCCCCGGCGTGGGATCCTATCGCCCGTTGTTACCGCGTCTGGCTCATGGCTGAAGGTGGCATTGCGTTGGCGGAAAGCAGCGACGGCCTGCACTGGGAGCGACCGGTGCTGCGCTGCACGGAACACAAAGGCTCGTGGGAAAACAGTCTGGTGGAGGGTCCGTGCGGTGGGCAGGTTATTTTCGATCCTCACGATCCCGATACTTCGCGACGTTACAAAAGCATGTCACTCAGGGGATCGATAGAGCGTGTGGTAAGTCCTATCGAACAACATTGGAAGCTCGGGCACAATCCTTGGCGCCTAGCCTACCACCGGGGTCACGTGCTCAACAATCCGCGCCAGTATCAATTGAGTTGGGTGATCCAGGTCCAGGAGAGACCCAATGCCCCTGCGGAGGAACGGTTCGAAGGCATGGGTTGTTTCCAAACGCGCGATTTGACGGTCAGTCCGGACGGAATTCACTGGCGAGCTTTGGATTGTCCCGGCTTGCCAACCGGCGACGAGGGTAACATGACCTTCGACGAGGAGACCGGTACTTACATCGCTACCCTGAAAGAGGGTGAGATGGGCCCCCACGGTCGTTCCATCGCGCTTGCCACCAGCAAGGATTTCGAAAGTTGGACCCAACCCGAATTGGTTTTCCATGCCGACGATGAAGACATGGAACTGGCCAAGGAACGGATAGCGGAGCGTGTGGCTGACAAAAGCATGGTGCAACCCACCTACAACGTACCGGAAGAGTATTTCGTCGACGTCTATAACATGGGGATCTGTCGCTACGAAGGACTCTACATCGGCATGGCGGCGTTTTTCCACCATACCGGCGACGTAAATGAAAACTCGGATGGCTTCCACATCGTGCAGCTCACCAGCAGCCGGGATCTCCGTAATTGGAATAGAGTTGGGGACCGGGCCGCGTTCATCAGTCCGTCGCCGATCGACTCGGGACACTACGACCTTAGCCAGATCATGCCGCCCTCGCGTCCGGTGCACATGAATGGCGAGCTCTGGTTCTATTACTTTGGTGGCAAATACCGCTCTCCTAAGGAGGATAGTGATCCGAAGACCGGTGGCATATGTCTGGCAACCTTGCGACGGGATGGCTTCGTATCGTGGGATGCACCCGATACCGAGGGCACCTTGTTGAGCGATTTGTTTCTACTGCCAAGCCCATGGCTCTTCGTTAATGTCGATGCGGCAAGGGGAACAGTTGCGGTGGAGGTTCTCGACGAATCAGGAAGCTCGATCGCCGCATCGGAGCCTATCGAAGGCGACCGTCCACGATATCCGGTCCAGTGGAAAACCGGCGACCTGTCGACGTTGGTCAATCGCCCGGTGCAGTTGCGTTTCAAGGCTACAGAAGCCTCGATCTACTCCTACTGGTTCGACGAAATGACGGAGCCAGCACCTCATTAAGGTGGTTTAGCCATGAAAGTACTGGTAGTTGGCGCCAACGGTAACACGGCTACCCGCGTGGTGCATCGACTGAAAGAAAGCTCCCACGAGCCGCTGGCGATGATTCGCAATGTGGAGCACCGTAAAAAATTCGACGAGATGGAGGTGCCAACGGTGCTGGCCGACCTGGAGTATCCGGTAGACCATGCAGTGCAGGGATGCGACGCGGTAATATTCGCCGCCGGTTCGGGTGGGCACACCGGTAAGGACAAGACGGTGCTGGTCGATCACATCGGTGCCATACGGTCCATGGTGGCCGCTCAGGTGTATGGTGCCAAGCGCTTCGTCATGCTTAGCTCGATCAACGCTGATGTGAACAGTCAGTCACGCATCGCACATTATCACAAGGCCAAGGCGCACGCCGACCGTCACCTTATGGAAAGCGAGTTGGACTACACCATCATTTGCCCCGGAGGACTGCGGGATGGCGAAGGGTCGGGTAAGGTAGGCGTCGGTTCCGACCTTCACATAGAGGGAACGACCTCCCGCGAAAACCTGGCCGCCGCGTTGGTCATGTGCCTCGATTTGGACAGCACAATCGACAAATGCTTCAGCCTGTTGGATGGTAACACACCCTTGGAAGAAGCGTTAAGGTCTGTGTGAGGTCCAAGCATTTGGCTTAATGAAACATGCGTAAGCGATTTACCGCGAATGTACCCTGTGGTCCGAAGTAGGGAACCAGATCATATCCACCACCGTGGATAGCACCACTCCGATGACGTAACCAGTCCCCAAGCCGTAGAAAACGGTTTGCCTGTCACATAGGCTTTGATTCCTGCTGTAAATCAGCTGGGTGTGCTTCGACGCAGGCTGTCGACCGCCAAGCGTTACGCCTTTTTTATGGACACTGTGTAAGACTTGAAAAACCAGAAAGCGGTGATGAGTCTGAAGCAGTTGCGCGCGGCAAATGCCAACCAGATGGTAGTGATCGAGAGAGTAGTAAGGTGACCAACAATCAAAACCGGGAAAAAGGCCACGATCAGGGCTCCTGCCACCGAGTTGCGCAGAAACCGGTATTCACGGCTTCCGAACAGAATCCCGTCGTATACAAAAGTGAGGGCGTTGAGGGGAGTGGTGAGGACGATGATCCACCAGTACTGATCGATGATCGTTGTGAGCAAGATGTCGTTCGTGAAGATCATCTGAATAGGATGCTGGCCGATGAAGAAAAGCAGCGAAAACCCGGTCCCAGTGACAAAACCGATCAGCAGCAGGCGATTGGCCAGTATTCTCCACTTGTCGGGACGTCCCTCACCCAGAAATTTGCCGCCGAGGGACGTCGCCGTAACCGCGATTCCATCCACGAAGAACGAGGTGAACACCCATACCTGAAGCCCGATTTGATGCGCGGCGACCACGCTAGTTCCTAGCCGAGTGGCGATGGACGCACCGACGAAATACGATCCCGTCAAGCATCCGGTGCGAACTAACATGTGCAACGCTTCGCCTCCGAAACTCAAGGCGTCGGCGAATTTGAGTTTCACCTTCTCGAGCACGGCGGAAGTGGCGTTGTTCTTCACCAGCCAGCCAAGCCCCAGCACAGTTGCGAGCGCGAACGACCCGGTCGTACCAACTGCGGCGCCAATGAGCCCGGTATTGAAGAGGTAGAGCGCGACCCAGGTGGTGACGACGTTGCTCACGGTCAAAACGGCGATGAGCGTAAGCGAGAAGCGGATGCGCTGCAAACCTCGAAGAATACCGAGCAGCGCCGTCGTCATCAGCACGAACGGTACCCCGAGACAACGTACATCGTAGTACGGGGTCGCGAGCGCCACTAATTCATCGGACCCTCCCATGATATTGGTCAGCAGCGGCCCACGGAGAGTGTATAGAAGCAGCCCTACCAGAACACCGACTGCCAAGGCAGTTGAGAGTGCCAGACGAATCTGCATGCCAAGTAGCTTGCGGTCGCCCGCCCCGACCGCCTGCGCAACCCGGGCGTTTACGGCATAGACAAGGAAGTTGAACGCCCACGAGAACGCGGTGAGTACACTTACCGAAATTGCCAGGCCCGCAAGCCACTTCGTATCCCGGCGACCCACAAGTGCCGTATCCACCATGGCTGCAACCGGCTCCAGCGCAACGGACATAATCGCCGGGATCGAAAGCTTAATTAGGTTGCGATAGCTGAGCTCGGACATGGAGGAGAGTATATGGGAACGATGTCGGCAAAACGAGGAGAAAGGCGCAGGTTTGAGCTTCAGGTCGCAGTAATGGGGAGCAGCCACAAAAGCTGTCGTTGCCAACCGCATAGGGATCCGTCTGGCGCGTGTGCTAAGGTGGCTCAACGATCGTGGCCCCTTTCGAGCGGTTGTTTCCTTTCGAGCGGTTTACCACCTTCTTTCAAGTAGACAAGCACTCCAACCGATTCAGGAGAAGGTCTTGGGCTTATGCGATCCACGCTTGCTAATCAACCGGTGGCTGTCGTACGGCGGCAGGAGAGTCACCACCGAGAAGGAGAGTTATGACGAGAAAATCGTTTGAGGTGCCCATTGGCCAGCGCCAGCTCTTTCTTGACGATCACGGAATCGCTGAGATAAAAAATTGCCACCGGGTCATGCATATGCCCGATAAAAAGGGCGCAGTGATCGAACCAGTTGACAGCGAGATCAGCATCCAAACGCGCTCGGCGCCGGCGTGGGATCCAGAAACTTGTCGCTATCGGCTGTGGATCACCTGCGAAGGGGGGATGGGACTGGTAGAGAGCATGGACGGTCTCAACTGGGAGCGTCCGAAGCTGAGGGTGCGCGAACACAAGGGGTCGATGGACAATTGCCTGGTGGCGGGACCATGCGGTGAGCAAGTGGTGTTCGACTCGATGGAACCGGATCCGTCTCGGCGCTACAAGGGACTGAAGCTGCGTGGTGCCTCGGAACCGATGGTGAGTCCCATTGCTGAACACTGGAAAATCCACCACAATCCTTGGCGTCTGGCCTATCCCCGCGGTCACGTGCTTAATAATCCAGGTCAGTACCAACTCAGCTGGGTCATCCAAGTGAGCGAGCGTCCGGGTGCTTCTGCCGAAGAGCGCTTCGAAGGTATGGGCCGCTTTCAGACGCAAGACCTGGTGGTTAGCGCTGACGGTATTCACTGGCGCACGCTCGACAAGCCCGGTCTTCCGACGGGGGATGAAGCTAATCTGAGCATCGACCAAGTAGATGGGATCTACATCGCCACTCTAAAAGAGGGGGAGATGGGGCCTTACGGTCGTTCTATTTCTCTGGCGACGAGCAGGGACTTCGAAGATTGGAGCGATCCGGAACTGGTATTTCATGCCGATGAAACGGATCAAGAGTTGAACCGCGAAGTGATCGCCAAGCGGTATGAGAATCCCTCACTGACACACCCACATTACAATGTCCCGGCAGAATATTTCGTCGACGTTTACAACATGGGGGTTTTCAGGTATGAGGGGTTGTATATCGGTCTCCCTACCTTTTTCCACCACACGGGCGATCGGAACGAGAACTCAGACGGTTTCAATCGCGTGCAGCTGACTTCGAGTCGCGATCTGCGCTCTTGGTTAAGGTTGGGCGACCGCGAGCCATTCATTGGCCCCTCGACGATCGAATCGGGAGCCTATGACTTGAACGGGATCATGCCGCCTTCAACGGCGATTTGCCGTGGGGATGAGCTGTGGTTCTACTACAATGGCTCGAAATACCGAACGGCACCTTCGGATGCTGATCCCCGACACAGTGCTGTCTGCCTGGCGGTGTTGCGCAGGGATGGGTTCATTTCGTTGGATGCGGGCAAAGATGCGGGTGACATCGTGACCGAGTCGTTTCTCTTGCCCAGTCCGTGGGTGTTCGTCAACTCATGCACAATTGGCGGTTCGGTCGAACTCGAGGTCGTGGATGAATCAGGCAACGCCGTGGCACAATCACAACCGATCACCGGCGACCATCCTCGGTATCCGGTGCAGTGGAAGTCAGGTGATCCGAGGGCATTCGTAAATCGTCCCGTGCACTTGCGGTTCACAGTTGCCGAAGCGTCGATCTATTCTTACTGGTTCGACGAGGTGACGGAGCCGCCGCCCCACTGAGTATTACGAGCTCTTTGAGGTTTCCCGAACGACGACCATTTCAAAGGCATAACACAGATTTTCCCCGACAGTTTGTTTCAGATAGTTCCAGCTTTTGGTGGAAAGTAAAGCAGATATTTCGCCCGATTGCTCATCACGACGTTTGGGCATTTGGTGAGCCAATGATGCAACTACTCGCCGTCGGGACCTGAGCCTTACACAGAAATCGACTTCGAGTTGGGTTGCGGCATCGAAAGTTTGCAGCCGGATCCCTTTGACCTCTAGCGGGTTTCGGAGCTACAGAGCATGCGGAATCTTCGGAAAAGGGAGCGCCCCCTAAGGGGTTGTCGCTTTCGTCGGCCTCAGTTTACAGGAGCATCGTGATTCTCATTATCGCGACAATCCGCATGATGACATCCTTTTCTGAGATTCAGCTTCACCAAGAAGCAGCGAATCTGACTTCAACAATCAAGTGAAAAATCTCCATCAGACGAATTGAATCGAATAAAGGCAGGCGCTGCGAATCTTGAGATTCAGACGGACCGGTTTGCCCTCTAATTGAGAAAGGTCAGCGTCCTTCCAGGTCATTTCGTGCACTCCACTCTTGAGAATCTGTGAGGAGTGCTCGAAGGAGAAACCTTCAATCTTGCCGCCGGATTGATCAGTCAAGGAAGCGCGGACGTCGCATTCATCAAAGTTCATGACCTCCTTCGGAAGGCTTTGCGGTACGGAAGCGTCCACGTCGATCAGCAGCTTCGAACCTTTGAAGATGATAGGTCTGGTGATGATCCGTCCCTGATTGGGCCCCGCCAGCAGACCGGACCAGCGGTCTTCTGGCATCGTAGCCAGGTTGACGGTCATGACACAGCGATCCCCCAGCCTGGTGGGATTGGAGCTATGGGCCCCGCTGAATCCGGTGTAGTAGATCCAGATCTGACCCTCGTGCAGGATGGGTCCAGAGGGCATCAGGTAGCCGGCATCGTAGGAGCCAACTTCGCCGCGGTACAAAAAGGGCATTTCGCGGTCCACCCAATTCCAGTGGAACCCATCGCGGCTGCTCATCAGGAAGACATCCCAGACCTGATCGTGGGTCTTGTGCACCAT
>CAYNZV010000030.1:0-26839 GCA_964401715.1 uncultured Gemmatimonadaceae bacterium
CCTTCAAGGAATTCAATCGCCTTGACGTAACTCCGTTTATCCAAGTAATGAACAAGCATAGGTGGCGTCTGCTCTCCTAGCTGTTGACGCAGATACTCAATCTGCTCCAGGTACTGGGCGACTCCTATGCCATCCTCGTTGGCATCTCCACCGTTGTCGATACACTTCATGAACTCGGTAAGAGTTTTGAGTAACTTATCCTGAAATTCCATTGAATTCTCCTTGGATTTCTGCGTTTACAGTTCCAGTATGCGCCGCATTCGATCGCCCAAATCAATCAGTTCCTCACGCCCGCCGGCAATCTCGTGCAACAGTGCGCTGTCATATCCGATTTTTCTGAGTTCCGATATAACCACTGGCCAATCCGTGTCCCCATCCAACAAATTAACGAACGAGCGCGATTTGCGGGCGTAGTCCTTGAGATGAACTCTCTTGATGCGCGACCCTAAAGCCCGAACCCACTGTTCTGGATAACCGTACTCCATCATGTTGGCGGTATCGAGATACACGCCAAACCATTCACTTGCCACCTCGTCCACGAACTGGCTCATCTCCTTGGGACTGAGAAGGAACTTGTTCCACACATTCTCGAGGCAGATCGCCGTCTGCTTCTTTTCAGCGTCTCCGGCCAACCCCCGAAGCGCTTCCATGGCATACTCCCAAGCTTCGTCGTACGTGCCGCCTGGATTGAGCTGGCCTGGATTGAGCAGCACCGCGCCCGCTTGCAGCCCCTCGGCGATTTCCAGTGCCCGAACCACAGAACTGCAGCGAAGCTGCCGCTCCCGCGGATCTAGACTCAACAGATTACCATTCGCCGGCATCTGCACTAAGACCGACGTGATTTCCACTCCTGCTGCGTCACACGCCTTTTTTGTACCTGCGAGTTTGGATGCACTTGAGTTAACGTCGAGGTCCTTGGAGGGCGCGAACACCAACTCGACTGCCTCGTACCCTGCTGCCTGACAGAGATCCAATGTTTCTTCCAAGGTGGAACTGCCAAGAACTATTTGTGATATCCCTACTTTCATCCTTTAAGAAATTAGGTTGCCTTGGCCGGTTTAAAAAGGGGCCGAATCCCGACTGCAGCTTCGGCAGTAAAAGAGAATCCGACTCAAAACAGACCACCCAAAGACGGAAGCTGGCCCGTTGCTTTTAGGAAATACAGACCCACAGAAGTCACGCTGAGGATAACGCCAATGACAGCCCGTATCACCACGAGGCACAAACGCCAGATCCCGTCCCCCAAGGCGCGGCCAGAGTAGAATAAACCAACAGCTGACGACAACAGCATTATGGGGGATAGCTTTTACAACAGACAAGTGAGGATCGCAAACCCCAATCCGTAATTTGCCCCACGCCCCATGTTCGAGCGGAAGTTCTCGATCGACTCCGGCTCACCTTCGATCAAAAGCCCCTCCAGCACTCCGGCCTGTGTGATTTTCCCAACTGCCGCCACCATAGACGCGCCAACCACACAAAGGTGTAGACCAGCCCGCCGCAACCGGCGACCAGAAACACCCTGCCGAACAACGAAGAACAATACAAAGGAACCAATTCCGACATGGTTACCATACGGCACTGAACTCGCCTTGATTTTTCGGTTGAACTCGACCCTGCAGCAAAGTATCTTCTCTGCAATCTCTAAACCGCATCACCTTCCCATACATATGGAGAGCTACATGGCTAAGAAGAAGTCAGCATTTACCATAGGCGTTGTCGGAGTCGGTCGCATGGGCTTCAATATCGCGTTACACCTGAAAGATGACGGTTTCTCCGTCACTGCTGTCTACGACTCGCACCAACCTACCGCCCGTTCTGCTGCCAGAAAATTGGGACTTAAGCCGGCTAAAAGCCTTGCCGAAGTTACTGCCGCATCGTCGGTAGTGATAACAGTCGTTACGGACGACAAATCCATGCGCGACATATTCACCGAACGCGGCGATTCCTTGTTGAAAGATGCCAAAGGAACCGTATTCATCAACTGCGCCACCATCAGCCCTTCGGTCCATGAGGAGGTAGAGAAACGTGCCAAGGCGGCGGGGGCATCGACTTTAGAGGGCTGTATGGCAAGCAGCATCACACAAGCGCGGGAAGGCAGCCTCTACCTCATGTGCGGCGGCAAACGCAGCGTGTTCGACAAGGTTCATCCTATTCTCGATTCGATGAGCGTAAATCTGAGATATATTGGTCCGACCGGATCAGCGGCCAAAGTAAAGGCGCTAGTTAACATGGTCATGAACATCAACACCGCTGGATTGGCCGAAGGACTCGGTTTGGGAAAAGCGCTGAAACTAGACCTAAAGGTTCTGATGGAGGTGTTTTCCCAAACCGGCGCAAATGCTCGCGTGCTAGAAACCGATGGGGAAGACATGGTCGCCAGGGACCACGAATGTTACTTTTCGGCCGCTCATGCAGCGAAAGACTCTGGCATTGCCTTGAAGCTGGCTCAGAACGCAGGTCTGAATCAGCCTCTGGCGCGGGCAACAAAAGCCCAATTCGACCACATGAAAAGAATCGGACTGGGCGAACTAGATAAGTCGGGCGTCGCTGAATTGACGTTTCCAGGTCGCAAGGGTTCGCGAAGCAAGAAGTAAAATCTAGAACATTGGTTTTGGCAGGGGAGGATCGGCGACCGATTCTCCCCTTTTTCGTTCTACCCTTCGCGGTTGGGTGCCAGCGACCACCAGATCCAACTCGCGGTCGCCACGCACAACACCGAAGTCATGTAAAACGACGCTGGAAAACCGAATTCCGCTCCGAAAAAAGCTCCCACCGCGGGTCCGATGGCGAATCCGAATGCGCCGGCACTGGTAGTTATCCCGAACGCCTTGCCCCGATCGTCGTTGGGCACGATGTTGGCGACCATCACGTTGGTCAGCGGTCGAATGGCACCGAACGCGAAGCCGCTCGCGACGATCATGATGCTGAAGACGGTTATGTCGACAGCAGCACCTTGGGCGAACGAGAAAATGCTGGTTCCCAAAAGCGCGAAGATCATTGTTTGCGTGGCGCCAATTCGCGCGCTCCATTTTCCCGCAAAGACCGAGGAAATTGCGCTGGTGAGGCCGCGAAGTGCAAACATTAACCCGGCCAGGCCGACCACCAACGCTCCCCCAGCAAGCTCTTGGAGATATAGAGGTACGACCGGCATGATGAAACCGAAGGAGAATTGAATCAGCACCATGCCGACGAGGAGAACCGCGAACGACGGCAACTTCAACATTAGCTTGATATCGCCTACAAAGCTACCTCCACTTCTGTGCGAATCCTTTTCGTCTGGGCCACAGTCGTCACGGATTTTCAACTGTACGGCGAGGCCGGCAACGATTACCGTCACTCCTGCCGACAAAAAACAGATCTTGAATCCCCAGCCCTCGATCAACGCCCCTCCCACCAACGGCCCCAGGGACGCACCAATCATGAATGCTGCTTGCATCAAACCCATGGCATACCCCAACTCCGATCTCGGTGTAGTTTTGGAGATAAGGATGACACAGGCGGTAACGCTTCCAGACATGATGCCGTGGAAAATGCGGACTGCAAAAAGCTGTTCGACACTGGTTGCCAAGCTCATCAACAACACCGCCAATCCACCACCAACCATGGACCGAACGACCATCGGTTTGGGGCCGAATCGGTCGGCCAAATAGCCCCAAAAGGGAGCACTGATGGCCATTGCTAGTCCGCCAGCCGTCTCCATGTATCCTGCCCACATCAGCGCATCGGAAAGTTCACTAATCCCAAACTGTTGGATGTAATACGGCAGAAACGGATGTACCGCCTGAAAACCGAGCAGCGCCACAATCTCGACCACCAACAACAGGTAGAAGTTCTTTTTCCAGGATTCCATTCGTATTTACGAAACATAGAAGGGGCGGTCCAAACATGAAGACCGCCCCTTCGGTTTGACGAGCCGAAACAATCAGCGCAGGGCGGAGACACCGCCTCCCTTAAGCGCCCGATCTACCTCTTTTTCCACATCCTTCTGGGTAACCATGCTCGTGTCTCCGGGAGTCTCCTGCACGAGGATCCCGTGGGCAGCTCCCCATTGTACTGCCACATCCAGACCACGGCCCTGTAGGAGCGCAGCGATGACGCCGGAAGCAAAGGAATCGCCTCCTCCGGTCCGATCCGCGATCTCGATTCCTTCCCTGACAGCCGCTTGGTGCACGGCATCTTTCTCGACGTCGTACAGGACCGCACCCCAGTTGATACGATCCGCACTGAGAGCACCACGCAGTTGAGTACCGATCAACTTTAGGGTGGGAAATTCCCTGGAAACCGTTCTCAACGTACTCACGTACGCCTCCAACCAGACGTCGAAAGAAGCATCCTTGCCGACTTCTTCGATCGCGAATCCAAGAGCATCAGAGAAATCGTCTTGGTTGCCCAACAAGAAGTCTACGTAGGGCAAGATTCCGCGGTTGATCTCCCTAGCTTTTTCTTTATCGGGTTCGACCTTGGAACGATAGTTCAAGTCAAAGGACCGGCAGGTACCGTGTCTGCCGGCTCGCTCCATTGCCTCCTTGGCCAGACTAGCGGTTTTTTCCGACAACAGAGTGTAGATACCTCCGGTATTGAACCAGCGTACACCCAGCTCGCCAAAAAGGTAATCCCAGTCTACATCGCCAGGACCCACTTCCCTGATGGGCGTGTGGGCTCGGTAATATTCCGTAACCGAGGGCGACAACCCCTTACCCGACCAAGTGAAATTGACTCCGTTGTGTAGAGTTCCTTTACCATCCGTAGCCCACCTTCCAGTGCCCCCATTATCAAACCAAACAATATGAGTTGTATCCACGCCTGCCTCGCGCAATTGATTTGCGATGTTACGGCCGGCACCGTCATCTACCAAAGCAGTCACCACTGCCGTGCGCATCCCAAAGGCACAGCTCAAACCTTCGGCTACGTTCGTTTCCCCTCCTCCGTGCCAGATACGAGCGGTACGCGCCCGCGCCGTAGGGACGTCACCCGGATCAATCCGCAGGAGAACCTCGCCCAAAGCAATGGCGTCAAAACTACACTCCTTTTCACGACGAATATTCAGAGCACACATTGTCACCCGATCTTCCTAATGGGAATCGATTGCCCTCGTTCCGATATTGACTGCTCCAGTGCCTCTAGGACGGCCACTGGACCCAAGATTGATTCTGCAGTCTCTTCCGTGTGGCCAGTCTTGAATGTTTTCACGAACGCGCGAATACCGGACACGTACGGATTGTCGTCGAATCCTATCACTTGGTCCGCTCGACCTTTTTCGCCGACAACACTTAAATGGAACTCGGCATCCGGGAGAAGATTGAAACATGCTATCTCGCCTCCTTTGAACAGTACACTGGCCTGATGGATGTCTCGGCGACCTCTCACCATTCTCGCGGAGTGCAGTTCGTATCCAAGTAAACGAAGAACCATGTCCACTTGGTGGATTCCATAGAAGAAAACGCCGCCCCAGCGCGAGCGAATGTCGCAGGTGCCAGTGGCAACAACCATACTTATAGGACCTATTCTGCGCAGTCTTCTGCCAAAATCTTTGAAGGATCTCTGATAGGGAAGCACTGAAAACGAGGTGATCGGCACGCCTAGCTTCCTTGCTCGCCTAAGGAAACTACGTCCCTCCGCCAACCGATAGCAGAACGGTTTGTCGATGAACAGTGGCAACCTCGCTTCCATTAAGAGCCGTGCCGCAGGCAAGTGGTATTTGGGGTGCCGATGGTCTACGACTACTGCATCTACGTCGCCTATCATATCCTGAGGGTGGGAAACTATGTGAGGAATACCTCCTTCTACTGCCGCTTGTTTTGCGTACAACGGACGTTCCCCCCATAGATGGGTGACACGCGCTCCAGGGATCTTCGCTTCGAGATTGATCACCCTGGCAATTGCCAGGGTGTGACTGTTTTCAGCACCGACAATACCGATGTTGATCAATCTACTCCTCCTCCAAGGGACATATGAGGGACACGGTCTTCGTGAAGACCCATTTCAAATCGTCAGCGGTGGAGAGCTTCATTTCATCACGCACGACGGATAGCTCCTGTGGACATTCTATAACCCGGAGGCAAATAGGTCAGTCGACGCCAAACATCTACCGTCGCCGAGCGAAGATCTGCTTCAAAGAAAAATCGGGATCTCTATTCCACACGTGGACGTGGGGATCGATACATCAGCATTTCAACCAGAAGTTTATATTTTCATCGCCGAGTATACCGTGCGGCGTAGGATCTTACTAGCTTCCCATTGAGAACGTGGAACCGGCGCAGATGTTCGATAGTCAATCCCGACCTTAAATGGTTCATGGAATGAAAGTCGAGCCCTTGCCAACTGAGAGGACGAACTGCGTCAAAAGTTGGATCGTATATTCTAAGTCGCGCAGGTCGAGAACCTCTACTGGAGTGTGCATGTAACGCAGTGCTACGCTAACCAGCCCGGTTGCCACCCCGGATCTGCTGAGCTGCATCACGTTCGCGTCCGTTCCCGTAGCCCCCGGCTCCGCCTGAATCTGGTACGGAATATTGTGTTTCCCCGCAATCGCCACGAGCTTGTCGAAAACCACCGGATTCACGTTAGCACCGCGAACAATCACCGGTCCCTTTCCCAATTCCAAATCGCCGACTTGTCGCTTGTCCACGTCGGGGTGGTCGGTTGCGCAGGTTACGTCCAAGGCAATCCCTACCAGGGGATCAACCCCATAGGTGCTCGTCCGAGCTCCGCGCAGACCAACTTCCTCTTGCACGGTGGCAACCGAATAGAGAGAAGCTTTGGGCTTCTCTTTTGCCCCTGCTATCTCTCTCATAGTTTCGGCGACAATGAAGGCACCCATCTTGTTGTCAAAGCCGCGGGAAATCGCCAAGTCACGCCGCAATAGTTCGAAGTTTGGATCGTAGGTAACCGGGTCCCCGATGGAAACGAGCTTTCGGGCTTCTTTTGAATCCCTCGTACCTATATCGATCCACATTTCGTGTTTCTCGGGAACCTTCTTACGTTCTTCCGGTGTCATGAGGTGAATCGGCTTTTTACCGGTGACTCCGACGATATTACCTTTTTTGGTATGGATTCTCACCTTGCGCCCCGATATTGTTCCAAGATCGAATCCACCAATCGTCTCGAAGTGCACGAAACCGTTTTCTGCGATGTGTAGCACCTGAAAGCCCAGTTCGTCCATGTGTCCGGCCAGCATGATCCGAGGTTCGACTCCATCGTTCAAGCAAGCGATAGCGTTGCCGTGCACGTCCACAGTCACCGAGTCGGCGTATTTGCTCGTTGCCTCGCTCCAGACAGCGCGGACGGGACCTTCGTATCCCGACGGTCCTGGCGCCGACACCAAGTCTTCTAGGAATTTCAGTGATGATTTACGCATAATGTCTTTCCATTGAAGGCGCAATTACATACCGATTCCATCCGGCGCCTACTGTGCAAATTAAAAGATTCATAGCGAGACCGACTACCCCGGCGTGAATGCCCATTATCCTGCCATGGCCGGTAAACGTCAACGTCATAGCGATTGCCAGACCACAGACCAATCCGACTGTCGTCGTCGTCGAGTCCAAGCGTCTCCAGTAGAGTCCCAAGAAGAACAAGGGACTTATCTGGATGAGCATCTCGAACTTTAGCTCCAACAACCGCACCAGCGATTTGTCGGTTCCAATAGCGATCAATACTAGTATTGAGATCAACACCCACGAGCTGATCTTGCCCACGCGAGTGTACTCTGCTTGACTGCAATCGGGGCGAATGTGTACCTGATATATGTCCTTTGTGATCATGGAAGAGATAGATAGCAAAGCCGAATCCGCCGTCGACATTAATGCTGCCAGGATGGCGGCTGAAATGATGACTACAATCCAGTAACCAAATTCCGATTGGGACATTAAAACGGCACACAACCTACCCAGCACCTGATCGCTGGTGGCCTTTGGCAATTCCGGGAATAAAACGATTGCAGTCAAGCCGCAGATCAAAGCTATCAGTGTGTTGCCCAACGGCATAAAGGCCATGATCGTTAAAGATCGCTTCAACGCACGGGTGGAACGGCTGGCGTAAAGCCGTTGAATAGCCTGGGGGTATATGGCTGCTCCGCCCCCAACCAGGATCGTATAACTGACCCAGGTGACGCAGCTTTTGAGAGGGGGAACTTGAACCTTGGCCGGTTGCTCCTGACTGATCAGCTCAACTACAGCAGTCAGCCCTCCTGCCAAACCAGGAATAAAACAGAGCAGGACAACAAATCCAACCAATAAGATCGTGCCCTGAATCAAATCCGTCCAAGCAACACTGCGCATACCTCCCAGGGTTTCGTAGACCACCATTATTGCGGCAAGACCGATAATTCCGTAGGCACCCGGTACGGCGCCATTGGTAATGCCTTCCACAGCTACACCGATCGCCTTGAGCTGAGCCAAGGTATAATTGCAGAGGGCATAGACCATCAGCAGCGTACAAAGAGCCGTCAACACGGGCGACTTGAAGCGATGAGTTATGAAATCGCCCGGAGTTATGAACTGATATCGTCGACTCAGTTCGACCAGACGTGGGGCAAACAGCAGGTAGCCAACAACAATAGAGAACATAAACAGCACGGACACAGTCCATTCGAGGCCAATCCTATAGGTAACCCCGGTGTATCCGAACAGGGTATTGCCGCTATACTGGGTGGCGTATAGCGTCAAAAACAACACGCCCACTCCGAAGGTTCGACTGGCAAGATAGAAGTCGGCCATCGTATCGCCCTGCCGACGCATTCTTCCCAGCCAACCAACGGCCACCATGGAAGCGAGGTATAAGGCAATCAACGTCAGCGCGCCCGGGCCAAACGAGGTTTGTTCGGCGAGCGACATCAATCTTCCGACCGCCAGTAACGCGCAATGACAAGCGCAGTCCAAGATGACGCTAGAAAGACGGCTGCCATCGTTACCGTTGTCCACAACGGCAGTCCTAAGACCAATGGTCCCCTGAACCCATCCGGCCAGTACCAAGGGATGGCAATTGCAAACAGAACGAGATAAACGCTCCATATCCAGCGCACGCGTCGCGGTTCGGTTTTGTTTGTCTCAGAAGGTTCGAAACTAGATTTCATCGGTGTAGAATCGGTTGTGGGCATCAAAAGGGGAGGCTAAGTTCCCACAATGGGGTTGTTTGCATATGGCTGAGATCCAAACCAACAGCTTGGTACTCTACAAAAAGAAACCCGCGCGGGTCAAGCGCATCGACGCGAAGCTGCATCTGGAGCTCGTCGACGGCGAAAAACGATCTGTGCGCCAAAAAGATGTGCTCCTGCTGCACGTGGGCCCGATCTCGCGCCTTTCCGATCTACAAAATCTACGCGGCGAAATCGACACCGCCTGGGAACTGCTTGCTGGTTCCTCGACTTCGTTGGCTGACCTATCCGAGTTGGTGTTTGGCGCCTTTTCACCCGATACCGCTTGGTCCACATGGAAGCTGGTACAGGAGGGGATTCTGTTTGACGGAACGCCCGACATGTTGCAACCAGTATCCCCGGAAGCTGTAAAGAAGGAAATGGAGAGACTTCGAGGTTTGGAGGCAGAACGTGCGTCATGGGAGGCTTTCGTACAACGGCTTAGTGCATGTAGTTATGCCTCCGAAGACCGCAGTCGTCTCGAAGAGATCGAAAGCCTGGCGAACGGCAGTGCCGACCGCTCCCCGTCCCTGAGTGCCCTCGGTCGCGACGAAACCGTCGAAAACGCCCACCAGTTGTTGCTGGAGATCGGCTTTTGGGATGCGAAAGTCAATCCCCATCCACAACGCGCGGGCGTTGTGCTCGCTCCCCCCATAACAAACGAGCAGAATGATTTTCAGCCAGAACGGAGAACTGACCTCACCCATCTTCAATCCTTCGCCATCGACGATGCAGACACCACTGATCCCGACGACGCTTTGAGCCTCGACGGAGATCGACTGTGGGTGCATGTTGCCGATGCAGCCGCCATCGTCGCCCCCGAAAGCGCGCTTGACCTCGCCGCGCGAGAACGAGTCGCCAGCCTCTATCTGCCTGAAGGAACGGTTCCTATGCTTCCGAGGTCGGTCGTGGATAGACTGGGTCTGGGTTTGCAAAGCGAGAGCAATGCCCTGTCGTTCGGAATCGAGCTTGATTCGCATGGCGCAATAGCCGGTTTCGATTTCGTTCTCAGCCGGATTAGAGTGCAGCGAATGACCTACGCCGAGGTGGAGGCCAGACTCAACGACGAACCTTTCCGCACCTTAAACCGGCGCTGTGCCCTTGCGCGACAACGTCGATGGGCAGCGGGTGCGATTGACATCGACCTGCCCGACGTAAGGTTGCGCTACCGGAATGACTTGGTGGAGATCGAGCAACTATCCAATCCGTTCAGTCGAGATCTGATTTCCACGGCCATGCTTTTGGCCGGCGAAGCGGTAGCGCAGTTCGGCTTGGAAAACCGCATTCCTCTGCCGTTTTCCACTCAGGAACCCGCTGGAGACATAGATCGCGAAGAGGAAGGACTTGCGGGCATGTTCCAGCGCCGAAAATCCTTAAAAAGGAGTCTCATCAGATCATTCGCCGCCCCCCACGCCGGAACCGGACTAGACGCTTACGTGCAGGCTACAAGCCCTATGCGCCGCTACATGGATCTGGTTACGCATCAACAACTTCGCGCACATCTGGAGGGAAAACCAGAAATCAATGAGCAACAGCTGGCGGAACGGCTGGGGGCTACTTCGGTGCAAGCCGACGCGGTCAGAAAAGCAGAACGAGCATCAAACCTGCATTGGACTCTAGTTTATCTCCTGCAACATCCTGGCTGGCAGGGCGAAGGGATAGTGGTGGAGCAAAACGATGGTCGCCAAAAGGCGCTAATACCCGAGTTGGGGATCGAAACCGGATTGTTCCTAGGCGGCAACGTGCGGTTGAACCAAAAACTCTTGCTACGGGTTTCAAAAATCGACATCCCCCACCTCGACGCCAGATTCGAGGTTCTTCAGAAGAGCTGAATGTGCACCGAACAAGCGTTACCGTCCTTCATGAATTCAATTCGATCCTTTGCCCCGTCGTCCAAGACCGACGCAGCGCCTCGCAAACCACAGTTGTTTTCAGTGCATCTTCTACCCAGCTTTGATTCCGTTCTCCCGCTGATATCGCAGCCGAGAATGCTTCGATCATGAGGACCTCTTGCCGGCATACCGCCACCGTTTTGGTCTCCGCCATCCGTTTCTGATGCAGCCAGTACCTTGCCGGCTCGTCGGCCGCGGGAACAACAAAATCATCGCACACTAACGAGCCTTCGGTGCCGGCAATCTCAAACCACTGCCGGGAGTAGGTATCGAAACTACAATCAAACGCCGCCATGCGATCGTCGTCGAACCACAACAACGCAGATACGTTCAGGTCCACACCACTTTCCTCCCTCGCAGCTGCAAAAACAGCCAACGGGAGCTCCTCGAACGCCCACAGAATCGCCCTAATAGGATAATATCCAAGATCTCCCAGGCTCCCTCCACCCAGGTCTCTCTGCAGGCGGATGTTCTCCGACTGATCGGCAGCCATCTTGAAGGTGAATGCCGCGGTTACGCGCCTGAGAGTACCGAGTGCGCCATTGTCGAGTTGTTTTTTCATGGAGGTGGTCCGTAGATGGTGCACCCACATGGCTCCGTCCATTAGCAACACTTCGTTGTGCCTGCAGACGTCTCTCATCGCTTCTACCTGCCGCACATCCATTGCCAGTGGTTTCTCGCAGAGCACATGCTTACCCTTCTCCGCGGCATTTATTGTCCACTCCATGTGCATGGACGGAGGCAGCGGGATGTAAACAGCATCGATGTTGTCAGCTTCGAGGATGCTTTCGTACGAACCGAAGCGGGCGGGCACGTTCCGCTCGTCAGCCCACGCTTCCGCTTTTGCAATATCGCGACTAGCAATTCCGATGAGCCGTGCCCCGTCCGCATTGGCAATAGCCTTGCCAATTTTGTCCGCAATGGACGCCGTTCCGATGATGCCCCACCTGACAACTTCAGTCACCTTTGCCGCCTTCGTTCAAGCGTAATCTTGTATTCTCTTTCGCAGTTGATTACCGTTGGTCGTCATCCAGTCCCGGATTACAAAAAGCTCCGTGCCTAAGCTGAAGTGGCGTACCCCGAGATCCAGATAATAGGCGGCTTCGTCTGGCGAGCTTATCTCTGCCCGTGGCGGGATACCTTTGTCGAGACAAGTCCGAATCACCCGCCTTTCGATTTCCTTGACCGGGGGCGAACCTGCCGCGTCAGGGGCGCCGATGTTTAGGGAATAATCAGAACCTCCCCACTGAATCATATCGATACCCTCGAGTTCGAGGATCTGCTCAAGCTGTTCCACCGCGGTTTGTTTTTCCATCATGAGTACCACAACCACTTCCTTGATTGCCTCGACATAGTTCGAGTGGCTGCTGGTGCCGTAATAATTGCGTCTTGCGGCGATGCCATACGTTCCGTCTTGTCCGGGAAGATCAAGCGTTAGCGTTCGCACACATGTCCTCGCGTCCTCGACGCATCGGGTATCGACAAACAGTACTGCTTCGAATCCAGCCCCCACCGCCCGCTGTGCAAAATAATCCTGGGCGGCTTGATCGAGTTTGATCATGGTACCCAAATTGTGGAGCTCAGCGGCCCGGCAAAGATTGTCCAATGCAAACAGATCGAAAGGAGCGTACTCCGCGACGAACTCAACATAGTCGAACATTCCGGTATGGCCGACAACCTCGACGACAGAGGGCCAGACGCTGTGAAGGTGAGTTCCCACCGTGGGCGTATCTTCGTCTAGAAGTTTTCGCAGTTTGTTCTGTGGCATAGCGATGTCCTGTTAAGGTGAGGATTGAGACGAATGGTTTCTAAAGGATCAGACCCAATCACGGTCAACGCATACACATCCCTCCGTCCACATTGATAGATTGTCCGCTGATATTTCGGGCTGCCTCCGAACACAAGAAGACCACTAGATTTCCGACATCCTCGGGGGTCTGTTCCCTTTTCAGGAGAGTGTTTTGCGCCACCATCTTCTCGAACAACTCCCTTGGTGATAGCCCTTCGAAGACAGGATTTGTATTCGCCATCAAAGGCGCTAACCGATACCAGAAGTCAGTCCATAAGAGCCCGGGGCATATCGCGTTGACGTTGATGTTGTGGGGCCCTAGGTCCTTTGCCACCACCCGGGTCAAATTGAGCAAACCGCTCTTCGCGGCGGCGTATGCCGGCGCAAAACTCGGATCGCGAAAAGCCGCTACGGAGGATATGTTCACGATCTTGCCGAA
The DNA here is from genome assembly GCA_964401715.1 of uncultured Gemmatimonadaceae bacterium. GTDB lineage: Bacteria > Latescibacterota > UBA2968 > UBA8231 > UBA8231 > CAYNZV01. Next base: position 13,254 of record CAYNZV010000030.1, read on the forward strand.
CCTTCGATCGATCATGCCTGCAGCTACAGCTTTGCAGAGGAAAAAGGGGCCTTTGAGGTTTACGGCAAAGTTGGCTTCCCAGTCGTTCTCAGTCTGGTCAAGGTAGTTGAGTCCAATTTCCTTCCCGAAATGCCCCGCGTTGTTAACCAAGATGTCAATTTGCCCGAATCGTTCGGTTGACTCCACAATCAGGCGCTGGCACGCCACTTCCTCGGTTATGTCGACCGTCGCGACCTGTCCAGAGCGCCCTATTGCTTCGACGGCAGCAACTGTCGACTTGGCTTTTTCTTCGCTGAGATCGCAGACGACGATGTCCGCTCCTGCGGCAGCCAAGCACGTACAGATACCGTGGCCGATGCCTCCGCCACCTCCGGTAACAACAGCTATCTTCCCCTCCAGTCTCATGGTCTACACCACTCTCATGAATGACTCCGCCTCTTCCACATCGAGCTTACTGCCGATGACCAGAGGAACCGTCTCATGAATATCCTGCGCCTGAATGTCCAGAATCGGCTTCCGGCCGGTGGAGGCCAATCCCCCTGCTTGACTGACCACAAAAGCCAACGGAGCAGCTTCGTACAGCAAACGCAGCTTGCCCTTGCCAGTGGCGGCATCAGCTGGATATAAGAACACCCCTCCTTTGAGCAGATTCCGGTGGAAATCGGCAACCAGTGAGCCTACATACCTCGCCTTGTACGATTTACCTTTCTCAGCCACCTTGAGGCTTTTGATATAACCCTGCATCCCCGGTTCCCAAATCGGACTATTAGCTTCGTTTACACTGTAAATGGCTCCCCTCTCAGGGATCTTGATGTCTTCGTGAGACAGAAAAAATTCACCTATCGTGGGATCAAGCGTAAAACCGTATACCCCGCGACCGGTCGTGTATACGAGCATTGTGCTGGAGCCGTATATCATATACCCCGCACACACCTGTTCGTTTCCCTTGCGAAGGAAGTCTTCCGTAAGAGTCTTGATGGTATTGTTTTTCTTTCGGTAAATGGAAAATATAGTCCCTATGCCGACATTGACGTCGATGTTAGAGGAGCCATCCAGTGGATCGAAAACCAAAACATACTCGCCTCCGTCCTGGTCGGCGGGAACGATGTGGATCTCTTCCATCTCTTCTGAAGCGACAGCCGCCAAGATCTCCAGATACTCAATGCTGCGGATTATTGTGGCATTAGCGAATTCGTCGAGCTTTTGCACTTCTTCACCGTGAACATTCTTCTTGCCGGTTATTCCCATCACCTCGGCCAAACCTGCCTTGTTGACCTCCCGCGCGATGATCTTCCCTGCTACCGTCAGCTCAATCAATAGTCGGGTAAACCGCCCCGTCGCTTCAGGGAAGTTGCGTTGATCTTCAATAATGAATTGCGTCAGTGGAGTCCCAGTTCTCATCGCTGGTCAAGCCTTCCTTGCTTCACAGATTCGTGCATGGAAAAATCACCTCGGGGTTTCTAAGCATGTGCTCAGCTCAAGTGCGCCAGTAGATCGTTTTCCAGGAGTCGGTCGAAGACTTGTGCAAATGCGTCAACAGTAATGTCGATATCGTTCTCGTTGTGGGCCGCCGAGGTAACGCCACCTGTGTAGGAAAGTAACTCCACACCGCGGATTTGAAGGTTCTTCTGCAGACCGGTCACTAGGCTCTTGGGAATGCTCTTTAGTTTTGTCGCATCATCAGTATGTAGGTCCTTGCTATAGGAACCAAGTTTGCCTGCCATATATATATGGAACATTGAGGCTTCGCCATAGACGTAAGCCGCTGCCTGACGTTCGTTCAGAGCTCTGGCCAGACCTGTGCGCAATCGTTCGCCCATCTCGTTGGCGTGATTCTGTGCCGTCCCCGACTTAACGATTTCCAAGGTGGCGATTCCGGCAGCAGCAGAAAGCGGATTGGCATTGAATGTCCCCATGTGCCACACGCGTTCGTAACGGTCATGGTGTGGTTCACCGTTGAAGTCGAATAGACTCATGATGTCGCGACGGCCGGTTACGACGCCGCCCGGCATGCCACCGGACACGATCTTCCCCATCACCGTCAAATCGGGGGCGACCCTCGCGTGTTTTTGGTAACCGCCCGAGCCATAACGAAATCCCGTCACCACTTCGTCGAAGATAAGCAAGACTTTTCGCCGTTCAGTAAGGGCCCGGAGTTCACGATTGAAATCGACAGTAAGCGGCACCGTACCCCAAGATGCCCCAGAAGGTTCCAACAAGACGGCGGCGATCTCCGGGTACCGCTCGAGGAGCTCATCGATCCTGTCCAGTTCCGCAGGGGCTACCAAGACGGAGTCGATCTTGCTGGTCGGAATGCCCAGGGACAACGAATTCTGAAACGGAGGAGACGAGCCTCTCCCGACATCATCGTGCCAGCCGTTGAAATGCCCTTCCAGACGCAGCAGTTTCTCCCTACCGGTGAAAGCACGTGCCAGCCGGATAGCGAGCATCGTGCCTTCAGTGCCGGAATTGACAAAACGGACAGCATCTGCGCTGGGCACCATTTCCGTGATCAAGGAGGCCCATTGCACTTGCATAGGATGGTCTTGGCCATAGTGGTACCCCTTTGCCAAGGCCCTGGAAATAGCTTCGATCACCTGCGGATGCGCGTGCCCTAGAAGCAGTGCTCCATTGCCCATGCCGTAGTCGATATACTCGTTGCCATCCAAATCCCACATGCGTGCACCGCTAGCCCGTTCGATGTAGTTGGGACAGGGCAAGCTATGGCGCATGTCGTGTCCCACGCCACCAGCCAAGCAGTCTTTGGCGCGCTGGAACAGGTCCAGACATCCAGGCCGTTTAGCTGCATACGTCTCTTGCCAGAAGTCGATCGTCACTAAACCTCGTTTGGTTTTGTAGTTCGAGCAGCTTAAGCCATCAACGGCTTGGGCTCACCAAGTTTTGCTGAGAGCACTCAAGAGGAGCGCACTCACGCACCCCACTAGTGCAGTGGCCACTAAATCGACACTCATCGGCTTGAGACCGATATCTCGAAGCTTCGAAATACTCGTGCAAAGCCCCACTCCTGCCATTGCCATTATCAACAAGGTATTCGACAGCCAACTCGCCGACGAAAGCAATGTTGCCCAGTGTCGGGTGTCGTGCTCTATCTGGTAAAAGTCACCCAATGTCCGCATCGCCACCATGGCCACGAATCCGATCACAAAAAGGGGAACGAACTCGAACCACTGCGGACGCTCCGAAACGGGACCTGCCTGTCTTCGACAAAGGAACGCCATCATTGGGATGACTCCGATCATGAACATGTTTCGCACTAGTTTCGTAATCTTGGCAGAATTTAGTGCTTCGGGAGCTCCAAAACGATCGCTGTATAGTAGACCGGCACCAGCTACTTGGGCAGTGTAGTGAATTGTCGTCCCTAAAAACTGTCCAACGCGAATGGGGTCGTCTCCGAACAAGCCGCGTGATAGAAACGGATAGCTCGAACAGACCTACCATACCAAAGATAGTTACGCAAGCAACAGCGTAGATAATTTCGTCCTTCTCAGCATTGATGACCGGACCGGTTGCCACCGCCGCGTTGACACCACATATGCTGGTGCCAACGGCGATCAAGCTTCCCAGGCGCTTCGGCAAGACCCAACCATCAGCTCATCCAGTTACACCACAACAGAGCCGTTACAATACAGGCAACAACAATCGGCAGTGCGTACAATCCGCCCATACCTAAGGTGGTCAAACTGAAACGTAAACCCAACAGCATGATACCCAGGCACAGCAGTTTGCGGACGCACACGCCGATCCTTTTTCGTAGATCTCGGGAAGCCCTACGATATTGCAAACTGCAAAGCCTACAAGAATTGTTACGAGCACCGAATTCAGCCGAGATTTCTCGAAGGACCAGATAGCTTGGCCCAGCCATGATGAGAGAATCCCACCCACCAACGTTGCTGCTAAAGCCAGTAACAACCCCGGCACCAGAACTCCAGCTTTGCTGAACAGCGCGTACAACCAGTTCGGCCATGCACATCTAGCCTCTTTCTCGTGCGGCGATTCCGTCAAATGTGACCATTCGTACATACCTTCGAACCCGCCCATCCATTCTCTCAGTGACGGATCCGCGTAAGGATTGCCCGCTGTCTTGCTCAAAACTCCACACCTTTAATTGAAACGATCTACATCAAGTGCCGACAGGTCGATGGATGGATTCTCATCGGCAATGAGTTGCGCAACCAGTTTTCCCGTCACCGGACCCAGGGAAACGCCAATCATAGCGTGTCCGGCAGCTACAATGACGTTGGTCAGCTTCTTGGGTCTTCCAACAAATGGAAGCCCATCCGGTGTGCAGGGCCGCAAACCACGCCATACCTCCATGAGCTCCATTTGGCCGGGGCGAAGTTCCGGCATGTATTGCGGAATAGCGCGTAGAATGGCATCAACACGACGACGGTTTATGTCCATGTTAAGACCAGCCAATTCTAGGGTGCCAGCGAATCGCAACTTGTCAACCATAGGTCCCACACCCACCTTAGCCTCTGTCAAGATCATCGGCGTTCGCGGGCAACGGGGCGGATTCTTGAACGTCACGTGGTAGCCCTTTGCCGGTTGAATTGGCAAACGCAATCCGAGTCTGCGTCCCATATCTGCGGACCACGATCCCCCAGCAATTACAATCTCCCGGGGGCAAAAGTCACCCTTCGTTGTCACCACCGTCTGCACCCTCTCTCCAGCAACCTCGAAGTCCAAAACCTCCGTCTGAGTCCACAGCCCGACTCCTCTCGATGCTAAATTCCGCGCCAAACCTCGGACCAAAAGGTCCGGAGTTAAATGGGCATCTTGAGCATAGTAGGCCGCGCCTCTGATATTTAAATGGACGTTCGGTTCCCGCTCAGCCGCTTCTTTCGGCGATAATAACACAGCCTCCAAACCAATGGAAGACAGCGTATCAACCTCTTCGCAGAGCTGTTCCAAACCCTCAGCTGAGTTGCAAAGAGCCAGCAAACCATATTGCTGGAAGCCAAAATCGAGATCTTCGATAGCTGCAAGTTCTTCATAAAGCTGGAGGCTGGCCAAACTCAAATCGCGTATGAGCGGTGCCGCTCTAGCAACATGGCCTTTGGTACAGGAGCCACGGAATCTCCACAACCAGGAAGCCAGATCGAGATCCCATCGCGGCTTGATATAGAAAGGGCTCTCGGAATTGAACATCCACTTGATGCCCTTGAACATCACTCCCGGGGCCGCGAGTGGCACGGCATGACTGGGAACGAGAAGCCCGGAATTTCCGTAGGAAGCACCGGCACAAATGTCGCCGCGTTCTACGAGAGCAACTGATCGACCTGACAAAGCAAGATAATGGGCAGCACATACACCTATGACACCACCTCCCACCACCAGCACTTCGACCTCTCGACTCATACTTTGCGGTGCTCCCTACCGTCCCAACCTAATCCGGCCAAAGAAAGGCAGCCCGAAACTCCAGACACTCTTGAATGTCCAGTTTGACACGGAACAGCCTCCTACCCCGGCAAGCATCCAGGTTTCCGCGTTTATCATAGCCACACGGCACTATGCTGATGCCTATGGGACAATTTCCTTATCCGTATTGATATACAGCTCGTCCAGTTCCTTGCCCCCAAAAATCTCGCTCGAAGTCTTCAGTGCGGGAGCTCGCAAGCGGCGATCCGCTTTTCCATCAGGAACCCCTCCGTGTCGTCCAGCTTGGCAAATACTCGGCGGTACCTATGCGTCGGCTCTCCCGAGTGTAGTCGTAAGCGTGAATCTCGCGGAGTGATGAATCGGCGTGATAGAGGGCTCCCAAACTCTTCCACAATCCCAAGCCGTTGCTCAGTCCGACACCATCAGGATCGGCTATGACATCGTTTAACCACAGCTTATCGCCATTGTGAGTCTCGGAACATATACGAAGCCACTCTCATCAATCGATTTCCACAGAATAACCAGTGCCAAATGAACGCTGCCAAGAGTATTGAGGACAAATCCTCCGTCGTTGTAGCCGTCAAATTTGACTGTATTCGTCGCGTCGTCAGGGTCGTACTTATAGATCTTCCCGGGCGCAATATCTGTCCACGATAGCCCCTGCTCTTCAATGTTCCACATCGGCCCTTCGCCAACCGACGCGTCCGTTTTCACCAGCTTTTCAAGCTCGTAATTCACTTCGAACACCAGCCAGAAAAACAAAAATAACCAGAGACAAGGAAGCGTCCAGTCACGCTTTTGAAGTCAGAAAACAAAATCCACCTCAACCCACCTCCTAACCGAGTTGATGAGGTAGACTTTCGCCGCTTCATGGAGATCTTCTTTGCTGATTGTCTTCTCTCGCATGGCCCCGGCTTCGAGCAGATGGGCCCTGAATGTACCCGGCAGCAATCCGCAGGCGAGAGGCGGAGTCCAGCGTTCTCCACCAAGGTCCACCACCACGTTCCCAGTGCAAAACTCCGAAACCTGCCCTTTGGAGTTCCACAACAACACTTCGTCCACACCACAGCAAGCGTTGAGTCGGTTGTCATAGACCTGCCTATGTGTAGTTTTGTGGAAGAGAAAGAAATCGTTCTCGTCAACCGGCTCTGCAGCAAGACAGGCCCTAAAGTTCGATACGCATCGCCTGGAGGACCGCTCCCTCACTTCGATCTTCGCAGATCCTTTACGGTCGACTAACAAGCGAACTATTCTTTCTTTCGTCGCACCGCTGACTGCCCGCAAAAGGTGTGTTTTTACCGCTTCGAGGTCACAAGTAAAGTCGAAATAGCGTGCCGATATAGACAAACGTTCTAGGTGTCGATCGAGTAGAAAATACCCTCGTTCTGGTTCGAAAAGAAGCGTTTCCAACAGCGAGAAATCTGGACGCCTCGCGACCAACACACGAGACTTCACTGCGCACTCCTGAAATTCCTTTTGCCCATCCGAATAGTGGGTGATGCCTCCTCCCACACCAAACTCCGCTCGCCCGTCCCTCCGGTCGATGCAAACGGTGCGAATAGCCACACTGAATTGGGCATCACCGTCGGGAGCAAGGAAACCAATCGCACCCGTATACAGACCGCGGGGACGCGACTCCAATTTGGCTATGATCTCCATAGTGCGCACCTTGGGCGCACCAGTAATAGAGCCGCATGGAAACAACGCCTGAAACAACTCTCCCCAACTTGTACCGGACGCGATCTGTGAGCTCACTGTAGAAGTCAGCTGAAACACCGTTTCATATTTTTCCAACTGCCATAGCTGTTCAACCGAAACTGACCCCGTGACAGATACTTTTCCCATATCGTTGCGAAGCAGGTCGACGATCATCAGATTTTCGGCTTTGTCCTTGGGCGAACTGCATAATTCGTCAGCGAATTTGAGATCCTCGGACAACCACCTGCCCCTAGGTTTGGTCCCCTTCATGGGTCGCACGGTCAACCGACCATCGCTCAGCTTAAAGAACAGCTCTGGAGAAACCGAGCAGATCTGATACTGACCCAGATCCAAATACGCGCAGAATGCGGCCCTTTGGGAACGGCAAAGATCTCTGTAGAACGCCCGGCTATCCCCTTTGAAATCCGCCCACATCTTGAAAGTGTAGTTGACTTGATAGGTGTCTCCCGCAGCAATGTATTCGTGAATCCGCTGAACCGCACATGCGTATTCGGCTTCCTCGATCGAAGGTCGCCATGGGGACACCGCGTAGCTGCCATCAGCGACTATTTCATCTGGACAACAGGTTCGTCGTTCACTGAACAGACCGAAGCATAAGACAGGGAATCCCGACTGTGACGCCGCGAGCGTTGGATCGAATCCTGGAGCCGCCTCGTAGCTGATAAAACCCGCTGCGTGTAGCCCTTCTGCCAACGACGTTTCCAGATCATTTAGGGCCGGTACGATTTCCGAGGGCACGTGCGCTACGATGGAACCTTGGTACCCTTCGAATCTGAACGATGGGGATTTATGGTCACGGGAATAAGACTCAATAACAGGAGGAGACTCGAATTTCATCTTGATACTCGTAACCTAGAATGCGACTCTCCAACTATGCAATTGAACCGCGCGCATGTTGCCGATTGGTTGTGCTGAAGCACCGTATTTCAATGGACCAATCCACAGGAGTCATTACAGCGATTAACAAACGGAACTGTTCAGGCTCTGGTTCGCTGTTGCGCATCTGCCACATTCTATGTAAGTCGTTACCGGGACTCACGGAAATGGAATCACGCCCCATTCGATAAGAAGCCGTGCCTGATTTCAAAAACGCCATTCCTCCCGGCATTGTACGAAGCACACAGTTCGCCAGTTCCAACCCGCCACCTGGCGAGAATAGAAACTCCAGTTGAAACGGCACGTCATCTACCCCTTCGGAGCTGGTCACCCGAAGATCAAATCCCCCGTCTACCGGAATAACCTCCAACACAACTTCGAGAGGATCGAGCTCAAAGGTGGGTCGAGTCTTGCGCACAGCCCGCCACTGCACAGACTGTACTGTACGTCCTATCGGCAACCAATAGACCGGGCGATCGTACTCGCGTTCGGTGTAGAGTCGATTCCGTCCAAAGTGACGTAGCCGAACACCTCCTTTGGCAGTGGCAAACTCTTCTCCGTAGAACTGCCCAGTAGCGAAGTAGGTAGAGCAGATCTTCAACGCCAATTCGACCGTAGCGAAACAGAGAGAGAACGGACGAGTTGTGTTTGCCGCCACTGTGGCACTCACCTGACCGACTCGATGACGCCAGAGACCGGACTGATGGTATGCCTTGGTGTACTTCTGCAGAAGCTCAGCGCGAAGCAGATTGGTCGTCCGCCATTCAGGATGGTCTACGAACGGATGGAGAACCCATGGCAACCCCCCAGAGCTGGCGGCCCAAAGCCAGTCGGCAACAGATGCATAGAACCCGTTCTGATCCAGACGTGCCATGGAATAGTACGAATCGATGAGACCGACGGGAACAGGACGGCTGCCTTGGTCTTGGCGGGTGGAAAGCATCGTGACGATGGTCCCATAACCGCGAAGCAGATGATACGACAATTTCAGATTTGAACGTACCGGCTCGAGCAGCTGTGGTTTCCCGAGCGCTTCCGCTGCCAATCTCAGTGAGCGATTGCAGATTGCGTTGTATATGCCGGGGATACGCTCCGTATACTCTCCGTCTTCGTTGATATCAATCCCTTCGTCGAGAAACGCATCAATCTGAGCGGTGATCTCGAGATCAGGAAAGAGCTCAACGGCTTGGGCGAGGGCGGAGACGATTACCCAGCGATGGTTTGGCGTATGGAACCCACCTGCACAAATGCCGGGCACTGCCAAGCGGATCAACCATCCTGCCGATTCAGCGATCTCTGCGGCTCCGTCCGATCCATTGTGTTCGCGTGCAGCTTTCACGAGTGGCGCTAAGGACTGCACCACAAAGGCGGTATCTGGACCAGAATCGAAATTTGTGGACAAGAGGTCGAATCGACCTGACGGACGCTGCGCATAACGGCCGAACCCCAAAGCCATGCGGATACGATTCAACAAACCTTGGTTTTGGAAGTAGGTGGATTCAACTAATAGGTACGCGTATCCGAGCAAAACGACAGACCCGACGTTGACTCCCCCAGCCATCGTCTCAGACGAAACCCCCGAAGTCAGATCGACTGCGATCGAAGACCTGTTTGCCCAAGAGTTTGGTCACCTGACGATCTAGCTCGTCGACTATAGCAAAATAGTCGACGAGCTGATTGAATACGTCCGTCACCTGTCCTGTTGAGACCGTTTCGCGCCGCCGACGGGCGCACACATTCGCGTTAGCTCACCTGCGGACGAAGACCCGTCGGCTCTCGCCCGTCAGTTATTGAGCACCATTTGGCGGAGCTGATCGACATCGGGAATCTGGAAATATTCCCATACGGCACGCACCTCGCCGTTATTCAGATAAGCCAGACGAGGATATCCATGGTTGTACGTTAGCCGCCGGAAATCGGTCAATGATATGGTAGCGATTTTGTAGTTGGGTCGCAGATGCTCCTTAAATTTTTCCAAGGCCTTCGATTCTATAGGAAAACTGCTCAGGCCAACTACGGGAGGCAGGTCAGGCATCTGGTCGAACTCGTTCAGTTTAGGAACTTCCTTCTGGCACCGCCCACACGTCGGGCTGAAAAGCGCCACGATGAATTCGCCCTCCGTGATGTCCAGCTCCACCCCTTGTAACGGTAACCCGCGCAATTTTACTCCGACCTGCAAATCGGAATTGTCGGCGCGACTGGCCTCTGGAAAGTACCTAATCGCAAATAACGACACAGCTACGATTACCGCCGCAGACAAGATCTGGTTTGAGCGTTTAGATGATACTGAGCCTAATGGACGCCTCCCCCACCACGCGATTATCACCAATCCGAGCATTACTAGATCTTCGATTGCAGCTTCGCCCGGACTCCGATTGACCAAGGAACCAAAACACCCACAATCCTCTGTTGCACCGATCTTCCACGCGTAGATCATCAACCCCGTGAAGAAAACCAATAACGCTGCCGAAAAGGGCAGCGTTATTTGAGGGCGCCAGTTAACGATCAGCGCAATGCCCAGAACAAACTCCAACGGCCCAAACCCTAGGGCTATACGGGCACCGATAGGAGCCATTTCTCGTTCGACTCCCAACACTAACACAAACGGCATCGCTTCCCAGAAAAACAACAACGGATCCCAGATCTTTATGGCGCCGGCCGTGACAAAAACCGCACCCATAAGGATTTGCGCAACTAGGGCTACTGAAGAGAAAGCCGTTTTCACTTTGTGCCTCTGAACAACGTGCTTATCGTAGCTTCGAGCATGCTACAATTTGTCTCATACAATCCTTTGCTTCCGCGAGAAGAGCTCCGCCACATCAGCAACCTAAACGATCTATCCAGGAGATTTCCAGATCACCGTCTGAGGGCAACTCGGATGGCTAAGAATTGCCCCCATAAAACTGCCTTGTTCTACCTGTCGCAGTGAGCGATAAACACTTAAAAGACGCTCATGCCTTGGAATGTACCGCAATTCAACCACTTGAGCCAACAGATTGCGCGCATTTGTCCGCCGCAATGCGGAACAAGGAAATTCATCCAGCGAATCGGTGGATCTTCTCGCAGACGTAATCAATCTGTTCATCCTCCAGCTCAGGAAAAATCGGCAGAGAAATGATTTCCCCGCAGCACCGTTCGGTCACCGGGAAATCTCCTTTGGTATACCCCAATGAGGAGAATGCCGGAGTTAAGTGAAGTGGATGGGGATAATGAACAGCATTGTCGACACCGTGCTCTGTAAGAAACCGCCCAAGGTCATCTCGCCGCGGGTGGCGCACTACAAAGAGATGGTAAACGTGCCGTGTGTGTTCGGCCTCGACTGGTAGGACCAGCCCATCGGCCGTGGCCAAATTGCGGAGATATCGAGATGCTACATCGCGGCGTTTTTGATTCCAATTCTTCAGATAAGGTAGCTTTACTCCCAGCACGGCTCCCTGGAATCCATCCATCCTGTGGTTATAGCCGGGTTCGAGATAGCTGAACTTGTCGTTGGGATCTTGTCCGTGATTTCGCAGCAAACGTAGGCGGTGCGCCAGTTCATCGTCATTGGTGACAATACCGCCGGCATCGCCGTAAGCCCCAAGATTTTTTCCTGGATAGAAACTGAACGTGCCCATGTCACCGATCGAGCCAACCACATCGCCACGATATAGGGCACCGTGCGCTTGAGAGGCGTCTTCGATCACAAGCAGATCCTGTTCCGTGGCGAGTTCAATGACAGGCTGCATTTCCGCAGGATGTCCATATAAATGAACGGGAATAACGGCGCGCGTCTTGGAGCTAACGACAGTCTTCAACCGCTCCACGTCAATGGTGTAAAAGCTGTCCTCAATGTCCACAAGAACCGGCTTAGCCCCAACCTCAACGATGGCCTCCACCGTAGCACCGAAGGTAAAAGGCGTAGTAACAACCTCATCGCCCGTTCCTATCCCGCCAGCTCGGAGCGCTAATTTTATTGCGTCGGTGCCGTTACTTACACCGAGACAATGTTTCGCCTTCGTAAAAGCCGCGAACGCAGATTCAAATTCCGTTACTTTGGCTCCCAAGATGAACGAGTTATTTCGAATGACCTCACTCAGGGCCTTATCCACCTCAGGCTTTATCTGCTTGTATTGCAGGCTGAGGTCATTCATCGGTACACTTTGGCGACCCAGGATAGTATCAGTCATCTCTCACTTCTACATGTCAATTGAATTGCAGGAAATAACGAAACGGTAAGAATCCTTCGGCTTAGGTGACGCAACATTGAATCCCACGGAACCTGGCCATCAATCGAGCGATGTCCAAAATTTACATATATTTCGCTGTTCGCCTTCTGCCTTTGAGAAACACGTGTGCCTTCAAAGAGACCAACATTTGGCTTATCACATTGCCAATATTGACAGAAATTATAAAATGGAAACACCGAGACAAAAATGACTCGACAAATAGGAGATTTGGCGCACAACGCACCGCGGGAACCACCGCTTACACGATGTCTCTATGCTCGTGATGAGTTATCGTCTCCCCAATGCGTATAAACGATATCCGCAGAACAGACCGTCCTCAACTCCCATGATTTTCGCTGCTCCTTGTTCCACACTTCCGAGTCACCACCCATAATCCCATCCGTTACCAGGAGCAAATGCACCTCATAAACTATACGGGATAACTCGTAGTAAGTGCCTTCTGGTCTTCGATCTCGTCCCCCGATCCAGACCAGAAGGCCAACACTAACTGGCCGAAGTCGTTACTGGAAGCCTGCCGAGAGTTCATCAGGATTTTGACCACAGCCTGAAACCTAGGGGCGAATTTACATAGTATAGCCATGGATCAACTGAAGGATCCGAGCACAAAGTCGATGAAAAAGATTATCTTCTTCATTCGCCGTAGGATACCCCGCTAATCTCGAAGCGTTACGTCGTTCTGAGCCACGGATGACCTGCACACGGTCTCTGCGTAGCTTCTGGGAGCAAGCCCCGCTATCTGCGCCTGGCGGCTTTGCGTGGTTTCCTACCGTAGAATACAGTGGACTTCGTGCTTGGATCTTCAGCTGTGACGGTCAAACCAGCTTCGGCATGTTCGATATCGCTAATGAATGCGGCGGGTATTTCGCGACAGAGAACAATTTCACCCCTAGAATAAAACTCGACTCCGTTTTGATGAGCCTCCCCCGCGGCAACCACAGCTAGACAGGGCAGCTGCACCCGACGATTCCTGGCTTCCGCCGCTTCCCGCGTGCTTGACAGATGAATATACGACCTGTCCAATGGACGAATGCCTTTGTCCTTGTATAAAGAGGCTTGATCATGTGTACATCCGATAAAAAGTTGCTCCGGAGGCTCCTCGGACTCGGTGTCCATCTCGACAAAAAAGCTGTGGCCGTATTGTGCACGCACGCCTTTGTCATTCACCTCGAACCGACGTTGCCCGGGAGCATGTATCATGGCCATTAGGTCATCCGTCGTTAAGCTATCTATCTTCGTTTGTAGGGCTTCAACGACCTCTTCTACGGGTGCGTATCCGTATTCATCGATATTTAGCCCGAATTCGTCGGGTCGATGCCGCAACATAAGGGATAGCAGCTTGGAGATTCGTTTTAAATCGCTCAC
>CAYNZV010000030.1:26939-44110 GCA_964401715.1 uncultured Gemmatimonadaceae bacterium
GGGACGCCAATAATAGGCAACGTCGTGTGCGCCGCCAGCACGCCGGGCAACGCGGCCGCCAATCCCGCTCCTGCGATAATGACTTTTAAGCCTCTTTCAGCCGCGCTGCGAGCGTAGGCCGCAGTCTTTTCAGGATTACGATGCGCTGAACAAACTACGGCCTCGTAACCGATGCCAAGTTCGTCGAGCACGCCGGTTCCCTTGCTCATAACCACCTCGTCGGACTTGCTACCCATCACCACACCGATCTGAATCGCTGACATATATATCCGTTCTTCCTTAAGCTATAAAACAGTCAACTGTTTATAAAATATAACGCTATGGATTAAACGGTTCAAGAAATCAGCACATCTTGCGCCTGAGAAAGGTCGGGTAATCTAGGCTTTCGGATGTGCTGCTGGGCTCATTCGATTCCACGCCGCCACATGCCGCGTGGTCTCGCGTGCCGCGGCGTATGAATGCGGGAATTCGCAGCTCGTCCGGCTCCGGTTCAACCGGTGGGGTGTTAACGGCCCCAAGTGCAAACCCGGAATCGTCATCTACATTGAACCCCGTGGCGATAACTGTCACCCGTATTTCGTCCACAAGACCGTTGTCAATGACGGTTCCGAAAATGATATTTGCCTCGGCACCTGCCGCCTGCTGAATGATCGAAGTCGCTTCGTTCACCTCGAAAAGGGTGAGGTTAGCATCGGCGGCGACGTTGATCAACAGACCTTTGGCGCCCTCAATGGATACGTCCTCGAGAAGGGGTGATTGAATCGCCTTTATAGCTGCCTCTTGGGCACGGTTTTCGCCACGGTGAATGCCGACACCCATGATGGCGTCTCCTCCCTCCGAAATGATCGTTTTAACGTCGTTAAAGTCGAGATTGATCATTCCAGGAATGGTGATGAGATCGGCGATTCCACGCACCGCTTGCATTAGTACTTCGTCGGCCTTGACGAAAGCGTCTTCGAGTGTCGTATCGCGATCGCAAATCGACAGCAATCGTTGGTTCTTGATAGTTATGAGCGTATCAACCTGCGTTTGTAGCTCATTCAGCCCATCCATGGCGTTGCGCATTCGTGGGAGGCCCTCGAACTGAAACGGCTCGGTGACAATGCCGACGGAAAGTGCGCCCAGTTCCTTGGCAATTTCGGCTACAACCGGGGCAGCTCCCGTTCCCGTACCGCCCCCCATTCCAGCCGTAATAAACACCAGGTCTGAGTCCTCTAAACGCTCGGAAACGCTCTCGCGATCCTCCATAACCGCTTGACGGCCAAGTTCGGGCATCGCACCGGCGCCGAGCCCTCTGGTGACTTCGTCACCAATGCAGATGCAAACATCGGCAGCACAATTCTCCAGCGCTTGCGCGTCGGTGTTGACGGCTAAGAACTCAACCCCGTGCATACCGGACTTTATCATTCTGTTGATCGCATTACCACCCGCACCACCGACGCCGATGACCTTGATTCTTGCTTTTTGTTCGTTGCTTATGATTCTAAATGTCATGCGAACCTCTCCTATGTAAGGGCCGTTGGGCTAAACCGATTGCTGTAACCAGGACTTGAATCGATTGCACAGTGCATCAAATCGGCCTTCGGCCGACCCAACGCTGCGGCTGATCGGCTCAAACTGGTTGGATTCCATGCTCTTCATACCGTGAAGAGCCAAACCAAGAACCGTTGCATATACAGGGCTCGAGACCCGCTCACCCATGCCCGCGAAGCGACGAGGGGATCCGATGCGCACCGGCAATTGCAACACCTCCTCGGCCAATTGAGCAGTGCCGTTTAACAATACACCGCCACCGGTCAAAACAACACCGGCGCCCAAGGCATCGACGGACCCGAAATCCGCGAGGCGGCGTCTCACCATCGAAAAAATTTCCTCCATTCGGGCTTGAATGATTGAGGTAAGGTGCTTTACGGGGATCTCGCGGTTTTGACGGCCGGCCACTCCTGGTAGCACCACCGACTTCTCCGAATTGTCGGAGGACAAATAGGTGCTGCCATGTACACATTTGATTGCCTCCGCCTGTGGCCACGCAGCGCGAAGACCGATAGCAATATCACTGGTTACGTTCTGCCCTCCTATACCGATGACCGCCGTGTTTCGAACGCTGCCGTTCATGAAAACAGCAAGATCCGTAGTGCCTCCTCCTACGTCGACTACGCAAACCCCCATTGCCCGTTCGTCATCTTCCAATACCGCATTAGAGGAGGCCAAAGGCTCCAGAACGATTCCACGCACCTCGAGACCAGCACGTAGAATGCATTTGCAAACATTTTGGGTCGAGGTAATGGCAGCCGTAACCAAGTGCACATCCGCTTCCAAGCGCACACCGACCATCCCCACTGGATCCCTGATCCCACTTTGCCCGTCAACACCGAAGTTCTGTTCCAACACGTGGATGATCTCCCTGTCGCTTGGAACGGAGACCGTGCTGGCAGTTTGAATTACTCGATCCTTGTCGGACCGCCCGATCGTGCCGCTCTTCGCCGCCGTTGCAATGGCACCGTGACTATTCGAGCTGCGTATATGATCTCCCGCAATACCCGCATATACCGACGTCGCCTTAACACCCGCCATCAACTCCGCTTTTTGCACAGCATCCCTGATTGCCTGGATTGTCTTCTCGACATCCACTACTACCCCTCGACGCATACCTTGAGAGGGCGAACTGCCAAATCCTATTATTTTTGTGTGACCGCGGGCGAGTTCTGCAATTACAGCGCACACCTTGGTCGTGCCCATGTCCAGTCCAACAATGGCACGTCCTTCACGTTTTATGGCAACAGTCGAACGCATTATGAGCCGTCCTTGTCGGCGCCAACCACTGCCTGCCGGGCAAATCGAAGATCGACGTAGGTCGGCTCACGCAAATCTTTGTACAACCTTGGCATGGCCGCACGCAACACCTGCAGCCGATCTGCAACATTATCTGTGGGAAGACGAACTTCAAGTCCGTCGGCGACTAGTATGATACGTAAAGCCTCATCTTTCATTGGCATGATCTCGGATATGTTCATACAAAAGTTTTGATCGAAGGCATTTGCCTTTTGTAACCAGGCCAGTATGCGTACGAGATTGGAATCTGCGACAACTTTCCCCTCCCGAAGTGAGTCCAGATTCACCGATAAACCACTGATTACTGGCAAATCGATGTCGACATAGGTGTCGTCCGAACCGACTTCCGGCAGTAACACGCCGTTAGCATCCACGGTTCTTAGGCCGTTGACGTCGACCCAAGCCGCTCTCTTGCGCTCCACAAGAGAGACTATCAAACGATCCGGCGGCTTGCGGAGCACCAGAGCACGTTCGACCCAAGACATGTCTTCGATCCGGTCTTGAACCTGCCGTAAATCTACATCGAGAATGTTGTCACCTACGGACAAACCGGTCGCCGAGATCACGTCCCTGCCTTCCAGCCGTTCGAGTCCTTCGATTTCCAGCGCGGCTAAGATGAACCGTGGCGATTCTTCCGAACGTTCGGTCAGTCGATTGCCAGCGTAAACGGCGGAGCCACCCGCCATAACCAGAAACACCAATACAAACCTGCGACGGCGAACCCCCCATCGTCGTTTGGTTACGCTGACGGGAACCACCAACCGCCCGCACCGGGAGCTTTTAGTTTTCTTCGCCTTCAACTCCGCTTGCACCTTTGTCGATGGCGGCCAATATAGAATTGGCTACGTCCCCTATGTCACCTGCCCCCATCGTGAGTATCAGATCATTTTCCCTGCAGTTTTCGGCGATTCGCGCCGCCAAGCAGTCGGCATCAGACTCGTATTGGACGGCGCGAAACCCGTTGTCACGCATATCATCTGCGATCAAGGCACCGGTTATCCCGGGAATCGGCGCTTCCCGTGCCGGGTAGACGTCGGTTATGAACACAAGGTCTGCCAGGGCGAGCACCGATCCGAACTCACGAAAGAAATCCCTCGTACGTGAATAAAGATGAGGTTGAAACACTGCCGTCACGCGAGGTCGCCCAAGGCTGCGAGCCGTAGCTAATGCGGCGCCCACCTCAGCCGGATGATGGGCGTAATCGTCAACTACCAAGACGTTTCGCTTTTCGCCTTTGCGTTCAAACCTTCGATCCAAACCCGAGAATCGCCGCAATCCGGTACTCACATACTGGGCCTCGATCCCAAGCAGAACTGCCATGGCCGCGGCACCAACGGCGTTGAGAAGATTGTGCTGGCCAGGCACGTTGAGTTGAATGCCCAATACTTTGGCCCGGGCGTCGAATAAATCGAAATCGGTTCCCCACGTACGCTGCTCTATGTTGCGCGGATGGAAGCGGCTCTCTGAGTTGAGTCCATAGAGGGGGAAAGGAACTGCTAGTCGAGAGACAACCTCACGGACCCCGACATTCTCTCCAGCCAGAACTGCTTGTCCGTAGAACGGAAGCCGACCGAGGAAATCGACGAACGCCTCGCGTATTCCAGCCTCGTTCTCGTAGCAATCTAGATGTTCCGCATCAATGGAAGTCACAACCACTGCGCTCGGGTAGATCTTTAAGAAACTCCTGTCGAACTCGTCTGCTTCGACGACGAAATACCCCCCAACCGACGAACGCCCCTGAATCTCCCCGCCCGCATAACCTCCGATTGCAATGGACGGATCGAGGCCTGCGGCATCGAGGATATTCGCCAGCATTGCCGCTGTGGTTGTTTTGCCGTGCGTCCCAGCGACTGCGATTGTGAATGACGTTCGGCTTATCTCTCCCAAGAGCTCCGCTCTCCCGACGATATCGATCCCGCTTTTTCTTGCAGCTCTTAGCTCTTCGTTCGATGATGGAACCGCTGCGGAGTACACGACCAAATCAGCATCGAGAATTCTTTCCGCTCGGTGGCCGATGCGCACGTCGAAGCCATCGCGCTTGAGGGCATCGGTTCGCGGCGATTGAGTACTATCTGTTCCAGTAACACTGCATCCTCGCGCCGCAAGAATGCGCGCGAGCCCCTCCATGCCCACACCGGCAATCCCCACCATGTGGACTCGGCCGTACTTGTTGAATAAGACTTTCACGCTATTGTTGCCGCCAAGCGGCCACCGTTCGACGTGGAAGAATTTGGAACCATTGTAGCCTCATTGTCACGAGCTACTCGGAGCAGTATGCCGATACCCGCTAGATTCCAAACTAGTGACGAACCTCCGTAGCTAATGAACGGCAACGGCAAACCAGTCGTAGGCAATGCTCCGGTAGCAACGCCGATGTTAAGCGTGGCATAGATGGAAATCATTGCCGTTATGCCGGTGGCAACCAGAAATCCGTAATACGATTGGGAATGCCGGGAGATCTTCAAGCCATGAATTGCCAGTGCCACAAACAAACCGACAATGCTCAGCGTGCCAGCCAAACCGAGTTCCTCTCCAATGAAGGAGAATACAAAATCTGTGTGGGGGGCTGGCAAAAACTGCTGTTTCTGCATGCTGTTTCCCAATCCTACTCCCAGAAAACCTCCACTACCCAAAGCCACCAGAGACTGGGTGATTTGATAGCTAGCATCTTGGGTATCCGCGCTTTGAAGGAAACTCACAATGCGCCGCATCTGATACGGGGAATAGTAGAGGGACAGCGCTATCACCGGCAAGACCATTGTCCCACTGAGAGCCAAGTGCGTAATCCTAGCACCTGCTACCCATAGCATGGTGAAGGCGATCATGGCAACGGCGATCGCTGTACCTAGGTCAGGTTGAATCGCTATTAGACCAACCACCACTGCTACGACAAGAACGCGCGGCAAGAACCCGCATCCGAAATCGTATAGTTGGCTGCGTTTGCGAGCCAAGACATCGGCTAGGTAGAGGACCAAAGCAAGCTTCACGAATTCCGACGGCTGTACATAGATCCCAGAAAAGACAGCCGGCAAAGGCAACCATCGCTGCGCCGGGCCCTGCCCCATTGATAGCACCAATATCAGCGATACCACGCCGCCAATAAGCAACAATTTCGCAATGCGCTCCCAGAAAGCGAGAGGCACCTGGGCTATCAATACCATTACTCCTATCCCAAAAATGGCTCTGTACACTTGCCGCTCTAGGAAAAAACTACTGTTGGCATGACGTGCTGCAGCCAAAGCCGAACTGGAACTGAATACCATAATCACACCGACGCCCACGAGCACTAAGGCGATCAGAAAGACGTGCAAGCTCACACGCGAGCCATGGCGCAACGATCGATTTATCAAAGACAATTCCGATTACTTGGCAACTGCGGGCAAAAAACACAAGAGCCCTAGGGCAGAGCCCCGAGCACACACCACCGCCGTTTGCTTTTCTCAGTTATAAAGGGATTGTGAGGAGGGAGGAACTGCTAAACCACGTGAGCTTTGGGGAAAGCCAGCAGTCGTTCTTGTGATTCTACAAAGCCATGAAACTCAGTAACTCAGTTCAACAAAGCTGTGGCAAGATATTCCAATTTCATGCTACGAGACCCCTTGATGAGAACCACATCCGTATCACCGAGTACGTCGGACAGCGATTCCCCAAGCTCGGCTCGTGAACCGAAATGTCGCGCGCATCCGGGGTCCATCCCAGACTCTACGGCCGCTACTACCGTCTCTTTCGTCATCTGTCCCGTGCACAACAGCATATCCACGCCGATCTCAGCCGCAAAACGTCCAATATCCGCGTGCAAATCAGCGCTTTCACGTCCAAGCTCAAGCATGTCACCAAGCACCGCTATTTTGCGCCCCTGAGTCGAACCCATATCACTCAATAGCCTCAAAGCGGCCCGCATGGATTCCGGGTTGGCATTGTAGCTGTCATTGATGATCCGATTGTCCCCTTTGCGCAATACCTGCGTTCGTAGTGCCACTGGCTGAAAAGCCTTTATCGCCCCACAGATATCGTCCCAATGAACATGCAATTCCCGACCCAACGCCGCTGCCGCAAGTCCGTTATAAACATTGTGCCTGCCAGCGACGGCCATTTCTATAGCGTGGTTTTGTAGAGAGAAGTGGCCGCGGCCCTCCTGGTCAAGGACGAGTCCCTCCCCACGAAATTGACTCTCACAATCGATGCTGAAGCCAAGGAGTCTCCCCTTTGTCCTCATAGCCTCCCTGGCCGCGACACAGTCATCGACGTTAACGAGAGCCAACGAAGACTCATCCAGATAATCCAGGAGCTCCCCTTTGGCTTTGGCCACTCCCTCTACAGATTCAAAAAATTCCAAGTGTGCCCTACCTATGTTCAGCAAAATCCCGATGGTCGGCTGCACGATAGAGCAAAGGTAAGCAATGTCGCCGAATTTGCGTGTGCCCAGTTCGAAAACAGCCACCTCGTGCGCCGTCGACAGTCGCAACACCGCCTGCGGAACACCGATCTCATTGTTTTCGTTATCGACCGTTTTAAGCGTGCGGTACCTATTTGCCAATACCGCAGCAATTAATTCCTTTGCAGTTGTCTTACCAGCACTGCCGACAATGACAACTACCGGAATGTCGAATTGCTTCCGGTAGTTACGCGCCAACGATCCCAACGCATGCAAGCCGGAATCTACCGCCAGCAATGGTCCGGGAAAGCAAATTTGTTTCTTTTCTACCCAATCACGCTCTACGATTGCCGCAACAGCGCCCTTGGCGAACGCATCCCCCACATACTCGTGCCCGTCGAAATTCTGTCCTCGGAGGGCAAGGAACAGCTCGCCCTCAGCTATCGTCCTCGTATCACTGGAAATTCCGGCAGGTAGCCGCTCGGACCCGAAGATACCAACAAGTTCAGCTTCCGTCCACTGGAGAATTTGCTCGAATGAAACTTGATTCACGGTGTTTACAGCTCCGGTCGATAGTTTCCGTGGCCCATCGCTCGGAGCGTCTCCCGAGCGACTTGACGATCGTCAAAGACCAGCACCTCGTCACCAATGATCTGCTCCACCTCATGACCTTTTCCGGCGATTACCACCAGATCACCTTCCCGAGCGTCGCCGAGCGCATTGCGTACTGCCTCCAGTCGGTCGGGTTCTTTGATGACTTCGCCCCTCGCCCCCACACCAGTCAATATCTCGTCGATGATATCATTCGGATTCTCTGATCTTGGATTGTCGGAAGTCACGTATAGCTTGTCTGCGAGCCCGAAGGCAATACGGCCCATTTCGGGTCGTTTTCCTCGGTCGCGATCTCCCCCGCAACCAAATACGCAAAGGAGTCTCTCGTTGGCCAGATCTCGTGCCGCAGTCAACACTCGCTCGAGCGCATCCGGCGTATGGGCGTAATCCACGATTACTTGAAAATTCTGGCCCAACTCGATACGTTCGAAGCGGCCGGGGACATTATCGACCGCCTCAATTCCGGCACGTATAGAGTCTGCATCCAAGCCCATTACCAGCCCACATGTAAATGCCGCCATGACGTTGTAGAAGTTGAAATATCCAACTAGTCGGACATCCAAGACGATGTCGCCATCGGGGGTGTCGAGCTCGATGGCCGTACCTCTCTCGGAAGGCACTGCGCTACGCATCCGGACATCGGCATTGACGTCGTATCCGTACGTCAATGCCGGCACCCTCAAACAATCTAAAAGTACCCTAGCCGAAGGATCGTCGACGTTTATCACCGCCTGTCCTTCGTTGAATTCTGGCCGCTCCTCGAAAAGCCGCAATTTAGCGGCCAGATAACTCTCGACGCTTCCATGAAAGTCAAGATGGTCACGTGTCAGGTTGGTAAACACGGCGACACCAAAATGCATGCCCGTGACGCGGCCGAGAGCCAATGCATGGCTGGACACCTCCAACACGGCAGCGACGTTGCCAGCAATGACCATTCGGTTCAATAGCTGGTACAGCTCGAATGCCTCGGGAGTTGTATTGCGTCCTTTTTTTATCTCCTTATCTATGGCGACTCCAAGCGTGCCCACGTAACCGCATTTTCTCCCGGCTGCTTCAAGGACACTGCGCAGTATGAGCGCAGTGGTGGTTTTGCCATTTGTTCCAGTGACGCCTACCATAGATAACTGGCGATCAGGATACTCAAAGTAGCGCGCCGCCATTTGCGCCAAAGCCAAGCGGCAGTTGTCAACCACAATTAGCGGCGTGTTTCCCGTAGGCATTCTTCGTTCCGCCACGACTGCTCCAACGCCACGCGCCAAGGCTTGAGGAATGAAGTCGTGGCGATCTTTTTCCTCGCCACCTCTGATGGCAACGAACAAGTCGCCAAAATCCGCTTCGCGAGAGTCGCAGGCAATCTTTCCGATCTTATCCGGCAGCACCCCGACAACTTCTGCCATCGGCAGCGTCTGGAGCAACTCTTTGAGCGGAAAACTCTGGGTCGCCTCCATCATCACAATTTGCTAATAGCCGATGTTCGCAGCATGCCGTTTAATAGCGCTGCCTGTCTGGTCGGAATTTGGCTGGAGAGGTCTAATGTCGCTTTGGGCGATCCCATCAGACAGTGCATGGTCTTACCCCGCCTAATGACCGTATCCGCCACCGGTTCCTGAAGCACCACAATCTGCCCTTCTCCAGAAAATACCACCGGCATTGCCCTTAATCCTGCTTGGTAGAGAGCCACACCGCGACGCAATCCTCGTAGGTCCGGTGCACGAGTAGCATCGTTCGGATTAACCTCAGCGAAGGTGGTGGCAAAAGCATGGTCTTCGGATTGATAGATGATGCGCTCCAGCACACGCTTGAAGACGGGAGCCGCCACCGTCCCACCCCATTGATCTTCTTGAGGATTTGCCACCGTGATGAGACAGAGAATCCGTGGGTTATCAGCAGGAGCAAAACCCACAAAGGAGGCCACTGATCTATTAGGATCATATCCCGCCCCATCAACAGCCGCTTGCTGCGCCGTTCCCGTCTTCCCGGCTACTTCGATCTGGTCCACGGCTGCACGCGATCCGGTTCCACGTCGAACGACCCCCGCCATCATCGCCTTGAGCATTGATGCGGTCTTTTTCGAGATCACCCGACGTATCTGGTTTGGATGAAACTCCCGGACCACAGTGCCGTCACCGCGTCGAATCGATCTGACGATTTGGGGAGCCATCAACTTGCCACCGTTGGCGACAGCCCCGAATGCCTGAGCCAGCTGCAGAGCCGTGACGCCGATCTCCTGTCCGATGGCAATCGTCTCGAGCGAGCGTGCCGACCATTTATCCACATGTTGAAGCATACCGGCGCTTTCTGCCGGCAATTCTACACCACTTCTGGTGCCAAAGCCGAAGTTCCGTATGAATTCGTAGAGGCGCTTCCGCTGTAGTCGCTTGGTGATCTTGATGGTCCCTATATTGCTAGAACGCTCGATCACCTGCGCGATAGTGAGCACTTCGTATGGTATGTGATCGCGGATGACATCTCCGTTCTCTAATAGATACTCCCCACGTTCGCAGAACACCTCCTCCTCGAGGGTCGTCAACCCATCTTCAAGAGCGGCCGCCATGGAAATGATTTTAAACGTCGATCCCGGCTCAAAGGAATCGGTAACCGCTCGATTGCGGCGAACACCCGCCCCCACATCTCCAGCACGGTTCAAATTGTATCTGGGCACGTTGGCCATAGCAAGGATCGCCCCGGTTCCAGGATCGGTGATGACGCCAATCGCCGACTCTGCCCGGTTTGTCGCTACAGAACGGATCAACTCTTCTTCCAGTATTCCCTGAAGTTCCGCATCAATAGTAAGCGTGACCGATTGCCCGTCATTGGGCAAGGTATGCTCGCGCACAAGCCCCGGAACCTGCTTGCCAAAAGCATCGACGAAACACAGCGCCAGACCGTTCTCTTCGCTTAGAACCCCATTCAACGAGCGCTCAAGGCCTTCGCTTCCCACATTGTCAATGTCGGTATAGCCTATCAGCTGGCCAGCCAATGGCCCGTACGGGTAGTAACGCCGGGTTTCCCTGTCTTCAAACACGCCGGGGAACACGTGTTTTCGCGCTTGCGCAGCAACGGTATCATCCAATTGGCGCGCGAGATAGACGAATCGGCGACCACTCCGCAATTTATCTAGAAGATGGGTCCGATCCGTGCCGGAAAACGTTGCAAAATGCCTCGCAACACCCATGGGATCTGACATCAACACCGGGTCACCGTGGAAAGAAACGGAATTTACATCGACGGCAAGCTCGCGGCCAACGCGGTCGAAGATGCCCCCCCGGTTGGCTTTCAAGTCGATGGTCCGCTGATGCTGCTCTTTTGCTTTGGAAGCAAACTCAGCGTACTGAAAGCCCTGCACTTGCACCAATCGTGCGGCTAGAGTCAGCCACAGGGCCCCACCAAACCACAGGAGGGCATCTAGCCTACGATGATGTTTCTCCCGATGCATGCCTAGCTCACAGACCGTAGTTCGCCTCGGGAGGAACCGTTAGGTACGCAATCCTACCTTTGGGGTACCCCATTCCCAAACGCTCCTGGGCAGTACGTTGGACAGCTCCTACCTTCATCTTTTCTACCACGGCGGCCGTGAGTCGCGATCTCTCTCGCTCCAATTCGCTCGCGGCTTGACGTTGAGTTCGCAATATTCCGGTTAAGTGGTGAACCTCCACCTTTTGCCACAGGTAGATTGTCGTCAAAGCGGCGCTCAGAACGATCGCTGTGATGAACTTTAAATAAGTACTCTCATTCACAGGCATATCAGGGCGTCTCCCGGCCGGCATTCGGAATGCGTTCGAATACTCGCATGATGGCACTGCGGGCACGGGGATTTCTCTGAACCTCTTCGGCCGAAGCCCGACACCGGAGGATCTTAGTGAATTCAGGCACCTGCCCACAAACACACACAGGAACCTTAGGAGGACAGATGCAGCCGCGTGCGAGTGCACCGAAAAAAGCTTTGACCTGACGATCCTCAAGCGAATGGTAGGCGATGAACGCGACCCGCCCTCGATCCGGCAGCAGTTTCTTGGCCGCCCGCAACGCCGCCTCCAATTCTTCCAGTTCCTCGTTCACCCACATACGAATCGCTTGAAACACTCGCGCTAGCGTTTTGGTCGGCATCTTGGGTGCCGTGGCCTCAACGGCTCGCCTGAGATCAGAAGTCATGACCAACGGCTGCTTAGCTCGCAGCCGACTAATGGATCTAGCAATTCTAGTGGCTGTCCTCTCCTCTCCCAGTTCCTTTATGACGCGAGCCAAGGTTTCCTCGGGAGCATCGTTAACGAGGTCGACGGCCGTCCTCGCGGAATCACGACTCATGCGCATGTCGAGCGGTCCGTCACTTTGGTAGCTGAAGCCGCGAGCCACTGTGTCGATGTGATAGGATGACATTCCCAAGTCGAAAAGGATTCCGTTCAATGGCGGAAACCGATTCTCCTGCGCCAGCTGCACAAGCTGGGAAAACTTGCCGCGGAGTACCAAAGCTTGGCCTGCATACGCGTTGGTTGCCGCCGTGGTCTGGGACACCGCCTCGCTGTCCCGGTCCACGGCGAACAACCTCCCCGCTGAGTCGAGCCTCTCTAAAATCCTAGCACTGTGTCCACCGCTGCCTGAGGTCACGTCCAGATATGCTCCAGACTTGTTGGTTACGAGTGCGTCCACAACTTCTTTCTCTAGAACGGGAGTATGAATCTCAGCTGTTAGTTTGCTCAAATCGCGAGATGTTCTGCTACCTCCTCAAGGGCAGGGTCCGCCTCCTCCATGAATCGAATCCACTCGCTGGGATTCCAAAACTCCATCTTATCAAGGGCGCCAATCACGATCATACGGTCGTTTATTCCAACTCTTGCCAGCAGCTTGCGAGGAATATTGGCTCGCCCCTGGCGATCCAGCCTAGCTTCGGTTGCTTGAGAGAGAATACCGCGCACAAAAAGACGCACCCTTCGGTCGGTTTGAGGCAACTGCAGCATCCTTCGAGCCGTAGCTTCCCACGTACTCTGAGGGTAAGCGGACAGGCAACGATCATATCCACGAACGATTACTAAGGTATCGCCTGAGTCAGCAGGGATCTTACGGCGAAATTCTGCTGGCACGAAAATCCTCCCCTTCTCATCCAAGGGGACTTCATGCTCTCCTAGAAACTGCACCATTTCAGAGAAGTAACCAATTTCCTACAATTATCAACCCAATTCCTCCATTTTACACCATTTTACACCACAAAACATAATAAGGATTTTGAACCCGAACTTGTCAAGAAAAAACTGCAGAAATATGGCGTTACGCACTGAATAGTGCCCATTTGCACACTCTCGTACTAGGCGCTCTGCCTGGTAAATACCCGGCGGTGTATCTGTTTACCTTGAGCGCGGTATTTGGCTTCGTAGTTGGTCGCGATTTCGGGCCAATCAGCCCCCACTTCAACCATGCAGGAAGAGCACTGCAAAGAGCTCATTATAACATCGAAGTATTCTATGTGGTCAGTGGCAAACCACAATCTTCCTTGGGGGGTGAGGGTGCGCTCCAACTCGCCAATAAAAGTGGCGTCGAAGAGACGCCGTTTGTGATGACGCTTTTTGGGCCATGGATCAGGAAAGTAGACGTGGTAGGCAACCACGGAGTTGGCGGGGACAAAAAATTCCAAGAACTCCTTCGCATCGGTGCGCACAAAGCGAATGTTGTCCAGACAGCGCTTTAATGCACGGTCCTGAGCGATACGCAGGTACTTCGAAGCCCATTCGATTCCCAGATAATTGTTGTCAGCCAAACGCTGCGCCGCATCGATCAGAAACCGCCCTTTGCCGATACCAATCTCAATCTCCACAGGTCGGCCGTTCCCGAAAACCTCTTGCCAATCGAGGAAGGTCTCATCTTCGCCGGTGTCCTCCAAATGGAGAATGAGTTCGGAGTGATTTGTCATCATCAAACAAAAAACGGACGCTGATCAATTAGATCAGCGTCCGTGCTTATTACTGGCCCTTCGAACCTATCCTGCTGCTTCGCTTTCCATCGAAGGCAAACCACAAAACTGCTCGTAGTCGATCAACTCAGTGATGATGGGGGCGTCTCCGCAGACGGGACAGTCGGCGTTGCGCCGCAACTTCAGCGCCCGGAATTTCATATCCAGGGCATCGTATAGTACCATGCGACCGATCAGCGGTTCCCCGATGCCAGCGAGAAGCTTGATAACCTCCGTTGCCTGCATGACTCCAACCATCCCCGGTAGCACCCCCAGCACACCACCCTCGGCGCAACTAGGCACCTCCCCGGGAGGCGGAGGTTCTGGATAGAGACACCTATAACAGGGTCCGTTGCCGGGCATATAAACTGTCGATTGCCCTTCGAACCGAAATATGCTGCCATCGACTACCGGCTTGCCAGCAAGTATTGCCGCATCATTGACCAAGTATCGAGTGGGAAAATTATCGCATCCATTGACGATAATATCGTAGTCAGCAATAATGTCCATGGCGTTGTGAGAGGTCATTAGCTCGAAATGGGTTCGGACGGCAATCCCCGAATTCATCGCCTCAAGCCGCTCCTTGGCCGCATCAACCTTTGGCCTGCCGACGTCCCCTTCGGTGAATAGAACCTGACGCTGCAGATTCGACTTGTCTACGACATCCGCGTCGACGAGGCCAATCCGCCCGACACCGGCTGCCGCAAGATACAGCGCAGTCGGGCAACCTAGCCCACCTGCACCGACAAGCAATACTTTGCCTTTTAACAACTTTTGCTGACCAACTTCACCCACTTCAGGAAGTATCAAATGGCGGGAATAACGCCGCATCTCTTCCTCTGACAGGAGGCCTTCTTGCCCGATGGGGAATCCAGCATTTTTCCAAGCCTTGAAGCCTCCCACCATGGAACTCACCTGTGTATATCCCATCGCCATCAGGTCGCGCACAGCGAGCGCTGATCGATTGCCGCCGGCACAGTAAAGTACGATCCGCGCATTGCGGTCCATCGTCACATCGTCCTCGACATTCATCTCGAGGAATCCACGTGGGATCAGTTGCGCTTGAGGAATATAGCCGTCGAGGACTTCACCTCGCTCCCTGACGTCTATCAGATGCAACGCCTCACCTGCCTGCAATCCGCGATTTACTTGCTCGACCGACACTTCCTCGATGCCCTGTTTGACCTTGTCGAGCAACTGACTAGATGTTAGACGCATCAACAAATCCTCCTAAGAGCTTCTCAGCCAACCATTCCTACAGTTTCGCGACCAAACCCAGTTGATCTCAACGAATCTCGTCGCAGTGTCCGTACCTGCCGAACGATGCAATCGGTGGCGAAGTCGATCTCCGCTTCCGAATTGAATCGACCAATGCCTATGCGAATCGACGCCGCGGCTTGGGTATTGGAACGTCCCATGGCCTTCAAAACGTGCGAAGGCTCCGTGCCACCCGAGCTGCAAGCCGCCGCTGATGCAACGGCAATTGCCTTCATCGAGGCAATGAGACCAGCACTGTCTACGCCGGCAATCTCAAGGTTTATGCAACCGGGCACAAAGCTAGTTGGATGTCCGTTCAATCGAATAGATTCGAGGTCATCGGTAAGTCGAGCCAGAAAACGGCTGCGCAATTCTAAAACCTTCTCCGCTACCTGCGATCCTTCTGTTTGCAGCAGACGGGCAGCGGCACCGAATCCCACGCTTCCCGGCACGTTTAGAGTGCCCCCACGCAAACCGCGTTCGTGTGCACCACCGGAGAGTTGCGTCACTAGGCGCACTCGAGGATTACGCGAGCGGACGTACAGCGCACCGACGCCTTTCGGTCCATAGAGCTTGTGGGCAGACAACGAAACGAGATCTGCGCCGATGTTCACTGAAAACGGTATCTTTCCTACTGCCTGCGCGGCGTCGCAATGCCAGAGAACACCTTTGCTTTTTGCCAGATCACCGAGCGCCTCCAAATCGTGAACCGTACCGGTTTCGTTGTTACCCGCCATGACGGAAATCAGAATCGTCTGTTCATCAATCTCGCTTGCAAGCCTGTCGATGTCGAGCACTCCGGCACTATCGACTGGAAGCAAAACAACCTCGAATCCATTTTCGGAAAGCTGGTGTAACGGGTTTAAAACCGACACATGTTCAGTCGAGCAGCTTATGATTTTGTTCCCGCGACTACGGAGCTGCTCCGCGGTACCTTTCAGAGCAAGATTGTTCGATTCCGTAGTGCCACTGCTGAATACGATTTCCCGCGAGGTCGCGCCGATTAACGTCGCCACGGCTTCACGAGCATCTTCAACAGCATCTGCCGCCCTGCATCCGTACTCGTGCAGTTTGCTCGCGGGATTTCCGAAATCTTTGGTAAAGAAGGGCAACATGGCTTCTACCACCCGTGGATCCACAGGAGTGGTAGCCATGTTGTCCAGATAAACCGGAAGTTGCGGCATCGCCTCGTCAGACGCCGAAAGACTCTCCACAACCGCAAGTAGTTCGGGCATTCGGGTTCTGGATCTTGAAACCAGCTCCCATGAGGCCGTCGCTATAGTCGAGCGTCACTCCGTTCAGGTAAAGGCAACTCTTCGGATCCATGAATACCCTAACTCCCTGAGTTTCGATTTTCTGGTCCATCTCCGAAGGAGCCTCTTCAAATTCCAGCTTGTATTGAAAACCGGAGCATCCACCGCCCACAACTGCAACCCGCAATCCGTAATCCGATTGCCCCTGAGATTCAAGCATCGACTTTATTTTGTCTGCCGCCAACTCCGTCACACTAATCATCGTCCTAGTTCCCCTTTCCTACACCATAGTAAAACGAGCACTCAATTCGATCTGGAATCGATTCCAGACGCTGGTCGAACTCACAACTATGGCAGTCTTTCTAAAATAATTTAACCAAACAACAGAGACAGTCGTCAAGGAAGTCTATCATCTTGGCGTTTCGCTTTTTACATGTCCTCGTTTTTCGGCAGATGCTTTTCTATTTCGTCCTGCTGCGCACCGGTGTGACCGATCAGTTTTCCTGCCAGAAATCCTACAAATTTGTAGTCCGCTTTGATGGTGCCCAACTCCTTGATCCGCTCGAGATCGACGATGAGCATCTTCAAGCCCAAGCCCCGTCTTCTTTGCGCCCCTCAGGCACGATGACCCCGATCTCTTCGTAAGCACGGATCGGCCTCGGGGCAACTCATGCCCGACGCGCTTGCACCTCGGCCTGCATCATCGGACGCGCACCGAATCCATAATAAACAATAACATAGGGGATATTGGTGAAATATACTGAGCGTATTGTGACGTGTCAACGAAGGGTTAACAGCTTCGAAAAGCGACGGAGTGAAAACACGCTCAGTTACCCAAAAATCCTTCTACGCTAAAATACCGAAAACCGGTATCGCATAAAACGGTTACGATCCGTTGCAG
>CAYNZV010000031.1:0-2162 GCA_964401715.1 uncultured Gemmatimonadaceae bacterium
CGACCCATTTTCTATTCTTCTTTTAGGATTTTTTCTACTTGTTGGAATTATCTGCCTTTGGGTCAAAGAAAAAGGGTCCGACTGGAATTATTTGAGCATCCTCTTCCTTTCACTTGTTTTTTTTATTTTGGTTTTCACTTTTCGTTTTAGGTACACATTTATCATTTTACCGCCGTGTATCATTATCCTGCTGTCCATCTTTCAGGGCAGAATATCTCAATCAAAATGCCTTTTGTCCCTCTGGATCCTCACATGCATTAGTACAATATTCACGTTCAATTATCTCTTGCCCATGGCCCAATCAAGTGAATCTTATTGGGAAACAACCCAACAAATAAATTCCCTCATTCGGGCGAAATCCCGGGTCATTGGACATCCACTGATTCAATGGGGACTGGATCCGAAAAAGAAAGTCAAAATATTTGAATGTGTTGATGTAAAGAAGATCGACTTGGCTGATTTTGATTACGTCATTGCGGACCGATATTTCCAAGATTTTTTGGCATCCTGGCCCCCTGAAACCAAAAGAAGACTAGATTTAATCTATGACGATGACAGCAGGACCTACAATTGGAAAG
Organism: uncultured Gemmatimonadaceae bacterium; assembly: GCA_964401715.1. Classification (GTDB taxonomy): domain Bacteria; phylum Latescibacterota; class UBA2968; order UBA8231; family UBA8231; genus CAYNZV01. Next base: position 579 of record CAYNZV010000031.1, read on the forward strand.
TATTCCAAATAAAAAACGAGCGACTTTTTCAGTAATTCATCACCATGGATTCTGTGTGTCCCAATGCGAGAGATATGTACAGCTATAATTCCCGCCTAGGACTCGCCCTGCTTGAGGCCTTGTTTTACACGGTCGCCTTGGAAACCATTCTTGGTTTCGCTCGTCGAGATTCCAAGCCCTTTACGCTGGCCTATGCACCATCGAGGACTGTCGGAAAGATTTGATTCACGGTACATGTTCGTCACAGTGGTTAATCAATTCCTAAAGCGCGGAAAAAACGATATCGGCGACATCAAAAAATGGGATGGTGAAGCAGGTCACGGAACTATCTTTGTTTTGCCTCTCGGTGTAGTTTGCGCGTTTTAATCGCTTGGCTACCCGATAGGCCTGATCAATCCGCGAAACACGGTGCATGTCGTTACCACAACAAAGTCAATGCGGAAATATCTAACATGGTATAGTAGTCCGTAGTCGCGTGCTGCAGAAACAGTCGGACCTCATAAACAGTCAATCCCCTATCGCTGCCGCCAAATTACTGACTGCGCAAGCGGGCGGGATTATGTCTAATGGCATTTTTCAGGTCGGCAGTCAGCGGGTTGGATCTTGTGGATTGACGCTCACCAGATGACCGGATTGCAAGTGTCAAAAACTGAGATTACGCCTCCATAAATATGAGACTCCCTAATAAAACCGGAATGGAGTTTGTCATGCAGCGCGCTGATTGCGCTCGATATCCTCGGCGACATCGGACATGCCATGAAGCAATCTTGCTTCGAAAACCTTCGGTTTTTCCAGATAAACCCGCGAACCCACCGACCTGGCCGCCAACTGCAGCTGCCGGCGCTTGTCTGCAATCCTCAGGCGCAATGCCTTGATGGTAGCGTGGCCCCGCCCCCGGGGATAATCGAAGGCCAACGTCGATTCTAACATGACCAGATCGTGGTCGTCCCCTAGCAACTCACCGAGATGATCCAGTTCCGCCGTTATCACCTCGAAGGTTTGCGGGTTTCGCATGACCAGAAGCTGGGAATGATACCACAGGTACTTCACCGACTTCCGCCAGTCGTGGAAACCGTTATCAGTTGGATTCTGGAAGGCTTGGTGGTACTCCTTACGACCACGCGAATAAATCTTGCGCAATCCCGCATGTACCCCCTGCCAGTCGTTTTCGGGAACAACCCATGAGCATATCCGATCTCGGGAATGCTGGAGCTCCTTGACCACAACTCGTACTGCTTGGCTTTCGGTCGCAAGCTTGGTGTAGGCTCTCTTTCGCCGTTGAACCAGCCAACGGCGCACCGACGCGAAGCGGCTGCGAGGTAAGTCGGAGCCACAGTATTCGATGAGTTTGTCCAAGGTATGCACTCGCACGGCGGCATCACGCAAACCTGAGATCAGATTGGCCGCGTCTCGGAAGGTGGCATTCTCGCGCAGATAGTTGTCAGCTCCGAGATCCGTACGCACGAGGCGCATCAAACCCCGAAGCCGCTTCATACACTTGCGCGCCTCGTGGACGTATTTGTCCCGTTTGCCATCTTCGGCCACTAGGTGAACCATTGCGGCGTCCAACTGCTCGAGAGCAAC
>CAYNZV010000031.1:2262-43006 GCA_964401715.1 uncultured Gemmatimonadaceae bacterium
CCAATCCTCCGACAAAACCGTAAGGTGATCTGATGTTTGCTGCGATCGAACAATTCAAGGAACGGCTCAAAAAGGGAGAACTGCTCGTCGGCACGACCGTCACCCTATCCGATTCGTTGGTCATTGATGCCATCGCCGATTCTGTCGACTTCCTGTGGATCGACCAGGAACACACCCCCGTTGGCCCCGAATCTCTGCGCACACATATGCTGGCAATTCGCGGCCGATCAAAACCAGCCCTAGTCAGAGTTAGCGGACCAGGGCCGGAACAGATCAAACCAGTGCTGGATGCCGGTGCCCACGGCATCATCGTGCCGCAACTGGAGAGCGCGGAGCAGGTGCGTCAAGCGGTGGCCCAATGCCGCTATCCACCGGAAGGATGCCGTGGTTTCGGCCCCCTGATCCCCACCGACTATGGCCGCCAAGGCGACGGGTACGTCGAACGAGCAAATGCCGGCATTTTTGCCGCCGTCATGATCGAGACCGCTGGGGCCGTCGAAGAGATCGATGAGATCGTCGGCATTCCCGGGCTCGACTCTCTGGTACTGGGTCCGTACGATCTTTCCGCTTCGCTCGGCATGCTCGGAGACGTGGAACACCCGATAGTGGCGGGGGCGATGGAGAAAGTGATCGCCACCGGACGTGAAGCTGGAGTCTATGTCGGATCAGGAATGCCAGTCGATGCCGAGTTTGCGGCGAGACAGGTTCGGCGCGGCGTGCAATGGTTGCAGATGGGAGGCGATCTCGAGCTTCTCATGCGATCCGTAAATCAGATGATGATGGACGTACGCCAGGCTCTAAACTGAAGACTGAAAGTGTTAACAATGCGTATCAGGACCGCAGTGATCGGAGCTGGCGAGATGGGCAGGGTTCACATGGAGGCACTTGGCGAAGTTGCGGAAATCGAGCTTGCGGCGGTCGTGGATCCGCACGAGCCGACGGCGGCTGCAGTTGCGCAGGATTTCGGTATACCACAGACCTACACCAATGTTGGCGAGATGCTCCAACGCGAACGCCCAGATTACGTCGTGGTGGTATCGCCGCCACTATACCATGCCGAACAAACGATCGCCGCATACGAGGCTGGCGCCCACGTGCTATGTGAGAAGCCACTTTGCATGAGCGTGTCCGAAGCGGAGTCAATGCGAGACGCCGCCAAGAAAGCCGGTAGACTCTTCACCATGGGATTGCAGCTGCGGCAAATGCACATGTACGAAGCTGTGAAACAGTTTCTGGCGGCGGGCAAATTGGGTGACGTATTCCACTCTCGAGTGTGGGCAGCACATATCATGGAGTATCCTCCCGGCCGTTTCTTTCACCACCGCGAGTATTCCCTCGGTGGCGTGTTCGCCGGGACGGTAGTGCATTTCCTAGACCTGGCCATGTGGCTCGTCGGGACACCGCAACCTGTCAACGTCACGGCCTCAACCTTTCGGCGTATCGACAAGATGTCCGACCCACCAATTCATTTCGATGGCATCGCTTCGGATGTGGACGTAGAGGACTTCGTACATGCTCACGTGCGCTTCGCGGATGGAAGCTCCATGTCGCTAGAGGGCAGCTGGCTCCTACATCCCTGTTCCGATCCTGCCGGCGTCGAAATCAATGCGGTCGAGGGGGTCGTTCGCGTCAAGGAACACGAATGTGTGGTGGAACTGGAGGAACGGAAGAAGGTGAAGCCGCTGCTGCTGGAGCACGAGCCGGAGCCCGAAAATCGCCAGGTCGAACAGCACCGCGCTTTCGTTGAGGCGATTAAGGGAAACGCGAGTCCGGTGGTCAGCTTCGAGGAAGCGATCGCGGTGCAGAAGATCGTCAATGGGGTATATGAATCTGCGGAAAGCGGAGCGGAAGTGGGGATTTGACTCCTTCAACCGCTCCGCAACACAAGGCCCGACCGGACTCCGGTCAACTCACCGTTCTCCACCCCCATCTCACCATTGACGACCACGTGAACCATTCCGCCAGCTGTCTGGCTCGGCTCGAAGGTCGTGCCCCTCTCGGTAAATAGATTGGGATCGAAAACGGCCACATCGGCATACGCGCCGACCTTAAGAATACCGCGATCCTCAAGTCCCAGCCTACTCGCCGGCAGTGCGGTCAATCGATTCACCGCTTCCTCCCTGGTGAGGATCTTCTTTTCCCGCACGAAGTACCTGAAAAACCAGGACGCCCAGGTATACGCCCCGTGAAAACAATCTCCTGACAGCGGTCCGTCAGGAGCGAGAGCGGTGGCATCGGAGCCGACCATACATCGCGGATGTTCAAAAGCGAGACGCACTTCATCTTCATCATAGACGAACGCGACGATCATGGTGCTGTGAAGATCCTCGACCTCGCCGGCGAGGATATCGTAGATCACATCCAACGGCTCGGTGCCGCGATCGCCGCTGATCTCAGCAATGCTCTTGGTAGCCATCTCGGGGTTGAACTTGCTGTCGAAGATGACGATTCGGCTCCAATCGTCGCGCGCCAGTGCCGAAATGATATTCGGACTCTCCTTCAACGCTTTCCGGGTACTCGCTTCTTCCAAACGCCTACTGACCTCTGCTTTGCTGCCTTCCAACGCCCAGGGCGGCAAAACGGCGCTGAGATTTGTGGTACCGAAGAGGCGGGTGTGCATGTCGAAATCCACGTCCAACCCGGACCTTCGCGCTTCGTCCACCTGTTCGAGCGCCCGTTCGATCGCCCAGCGACCATCGTCCGCCAAACGAGTCACCACCGAGATGTGAGAGATTTGCAGCGGGATCGAGGCGGACCGTGCAGTGCGGATCGCCTCATCGATAGTCTCTTCCGGCTTACCAGCGACGTTCCGGGTGTGGGTAGCATAAAAACCCCCTGCTGCGCGTGTCTGCTTACAGAGCTCGGCGATCTCTTCTTCTGGACAATCCCGTTCCGGGCCGTACTCCAAGCCGGTAGAATAGCCAAAGGCACCCTCCTCCAGTCCTTGGGCCAGCATCCGTTTCATCTCTGCAAGCTCGCTTGGGGTTGAAGGTCGATCCACTAGACCGGCGGTGGCAAGACGCAGATTCCCGTTGGCCACGAGACTTAAAACATTTATCGCCGGCTTTCCCGACTCCAGCCGTTCCAGGTAGCCGGCCATAGTGGTCCAGTCGAGTTCGTGTTCTTCCTTGCATCCGTAAATATTGGAGCGCACCAGGTCCACATTGTTGATCGGCGCGCACCCGTGACCGCAGTTGCCTACTACTTCCAAAGTCACCCCTTGGTTGATCGAGCTCACGGCGCGGGGATCGAGAATCAGCGTCAAATCGGAGTGGCTGTGGATGTCGATAAAACCGGGCGTAACTAGGTAACCAGAAGCGTCAAGGCGTTTGGATGTTTCCACTTCACCCAGTTCACCGATGTCAACAATACGACCATCCTTGATCGCCACATCGGCCGTCACAGAGTTCGTCCCCAAACCATCGATGACAGTTCCGCCGGCGATGAGAAGATCGCACCTCATGCTGGTTGGCAACGTCGCTGAAGAAAACGCCTGAAATCGACTACCATGAGTTGTTTCACAATCCGCAGCACTGGTTGTCTTGCCGCAGCTTTGCCGTGTTCTCCTGATCTACACTGCCCGATTCGTCCAAAACAACCCGGTAATCTTCCCTAGCCGTGTCGCGTGACACCTTGCCATTCTTGACATCCCGTGCCACCACCTCAGGCGATCGTTCGGTCGGATCCCCCCATCCACCACCGCCAGCTTGCCGATGATACAAACGCTCGCCCGCTTTGATAGTGCTGGAAAGCATGATCGGCAACACCTCCTCTTTGTCAGGGCCGGTGAGCACGGTATTGGAGCCCCCACCGGGCAACCCACCGTACAACCCATACGGAAGATGGTCCCGTCGATCCGAACGCAGAGCAAGGTGAGACTCCCCTTCCAACAGTTCCCACTCCCGTTCGACGGCAAGTCCGCCCCGGTATTTTCCAGCCCCTCCGGAATCATCAACCAAGCCGTAGCGGTTGATGCGCACCGGGTATTCCACTTCCGCCTGTTCGATCGGGATGTTACTGGCTACGTTCACGGGATTACACAAGCCATCGTTGCCGTCCCTATCTGGCCGCGCGCCCCAAGTACCGGTGACCAGCTCGTAATAGACGTAGGGAGAGCGGTCCGCTCGGTGCCCACCAATAACCATGAGACTGTTTCCACCCTCTCCTGCTGCCGGCACCTGGTCGGGTAACAAGCCGGCCATGGCGCCAAAAACCAGGTCGACGATGCGAAATCCGGTCACACCTCGCATCGACGAAGCGCCGGGCATGACCACATCGACCACCGTGCCCGGTTGTGTAATAACGTTCAACGGCTTGAACATGCCGGCAGTGTTGGGCATCTCTTCCCGCGTGACGCAACGCACACACATGGCCACACCACCCTCGGTAAACGAGCGGGTGGCGTTCAAGGCGCCTCGGACTTGGGGATCGGTTCCAGTGAAGTCGGCGGTGAAGGTGTCGCCCTCGATGGTAACCTTTACTTCCAGCTTTACACGCGGTCCGAGAACACCATCGCTGTCCATGTAGTCGACAAAGCTGTTACTGCCGTCCGGCCACGAAGCGATCTCCGAACGCATCAGCCGCTCGGTATACGCTATGAGATCGTCAGTGCATGCCGCAAAGGTATCGGGATCGTAGCGTTCGATGAGCTGCATGACCGAACGTTCGCCGATATTTACCGCCGACATCTGGGCACGGAGATCCCCGATGGTTTTTTCTGGAACTCGTACGTTGGCTCGCAACAGCCCGAAGATCGCTTCGTCCTCTTCACCCCGGTGACACAACCTGAGCCAGGGAATGCGCAGCCCCTCTTGAAAGATTTCGGTATTGTCGCAGGCAGAGCTGCCCGGCAAACGTCCTCCTAGATCGAGATGATGAGCGGTGCTTACAGAAAACGCGACCCGTTCCCCTTCCCAGAAGATCGGCTTGGCAACGTATATGTCCGGTATGTGCATACCGCCCCCGAACGGGTCGTTCATGATGAAGCTGTCTCCCGCCACCATGGAGTCACCGTATTTCTCCAACAGGGTTTCCATAGCGTGCGGCACGGACCCTAGGTGAAAGGGAATAGTCACTCCCTGAGCAATCATTTCGCCGGCACCGTTGCAGAGCGAGGTCGAATAGTCCAGACAATCCCGCACAATGGTCGAATAGGCGGTTCGGTACAACCCGAGCGACATCTCGTCTGCCGCCGAGGATAGGGCGTTCTGCACGATCTCGCGGGTAATTGGGTCGACTTCAGACATTCGACAACTCCATGACGATGTTCCCAAACTCGTCTATACGTGCGTTGGCGCCGGGCGGTACCACGATAGTGGAATCATATTCGTCGATCAGCAAGGGACCGCTCATCGTTGCAGCCAGGTCGCGCCGCATCAATACCGGTGTTTCCTGCGCTTTTCCAAAGAAACAAGCCTTACGCGTCGAAGCAGCTACGCCCAGGTATTCCGCCGGCTCCATAGCGCCTTCCCGCTCAGGTATACCGGCGCGCCCGATCAAACGCACGGCAACGACCTCGATCGGATTGTCTGGATCCGACCGGTGTCCATACAGCTGTTCGTGCTCTTCGTTGAACGCCTGACATAGATCGGCGATGGCTTCTTTGTCAATCCGGTCCGGGACCAGCTCCAAGCGAATCTCAGAGGTCTGTCCACGGAAACGCATGTCGCACTCGCAGTCGAGTTCGACCTCTTCGCCGGGAAACCCTTCTTCCTCCAACTGCTGCAGCATCCGGGTACGCATCTGGTTCACAACCTTGTTTACCGACATTGGATTCAGCTCCGCGCCGGAAAGCAGACAGCTGCGCACATCGTGATGCTCGATCCCGGAGAACAGCAATCCCAGTGCGCTGAACAAACCTGGAAGCGGCGGGATGATCACTCTTGAGATACCCAGCTCGGAAGCAAGTCCGGCGGCATGAATCGGGCCGGAACCGCCGAATCCCATCAGCATGAAACGACGAGGATCACGACCGCGTTCCGTGGAAACCGCGCGCAACGCCCGCATGGTGCGGGCGTTGCCGATGCGATGGATTCCCTCAGCCGCCTGGATCAGATCCATTCCCAAGGGAACAGCGATCTTGTCAAGGATTGCGGACTCAGCGACTTCGCGATCAATGCTGACCTCGCCGTCCGCCAGGTCGCCAGCACGGATGTACCCAAGGACCACATTGGCATCCGTCAGCGTGGGTTCCTCACCACCACGCTGGTAGCAAACCGGCCCGGGCACCGCTCCGGCGCTGCGTGGACCTACGCGAAGACCGCCAGCACTGTCGAGGTAGGCGATGCTACCACCTCCCGCCCCGACCTCGGCGATGTCAATACTGGGTGCCCGAATCAGCTCGCCACCTCCTCCCACCAACCTGTTGACTATGGATAGTGATGATCCCACTTCATATTCGGCACTGTAGTCGATGCGGCCATGTTCTATCATGGAGGCTTTCGCCGTCGTGCCTCCCATATCCAAGGTTATAACGTTGTCTTCACCCATCCTCCGTGCGGTGAAGCCGGCTGCCAGCACCCCCGCCGCAGGCCCGGACTCGAGCATGAAGACCGGTCTGAGGGCGGCATCGTCATCTGGAGTCAAACCCCCGGCCGACTGCATGATGTGCAGCGGGGCTTCGATTTTCTGCTCGCTCAAGCCGGATCGCATGCTCCCGAGATAACCGCGCATGATTGGTCGCACGTAAGCGTTCACGACTGTTGTTGCGGTACGCTCGTACTCTTTGCGCTCGGGCAGCACTTCGTGAGAGAGAGATATGGGCATGTCGGGGAAACACTCCCGCAGGATCTTTCCTACCTCGACTTCATGCTGGGGGTAAGCATAGGAATGGAGGAAACAGACTGCGATCGACTCCACGCCTTCGGTCTGCAAGCTTTGTACGATCGAGTCCAGCTCATCCTTATGCAACGGAACAAGCACCTCGCCGTCTGCTGCGATTCGCTCTGTAACCTCGAAGCGGAGATAACGCTCCACTAGGATATCAGGCTTGTCGAAGAAGAGATCGTAGATCTGCGGCGCGCGGATGCGGCGCAATTCAAGGACATCACGGAATCCTCTTGTGGTGATCAACGCCGTTTTAGCGCCTCGGTGTTCGAGCACAGCGTTGGTTGCCACCGTAGTGCCGTGGGCGACCTGGCTCACCGCTACCCCTTCGATTTCGGCCTTCTCCAACAGCAGCTTGGATGCTTCGAGCACAGCGCGCTCAAAATCGGGAGGTGTAGAGGGTACCTTCTGCCTCCAAATGGCACCTTTGGAGTCCATCAACAGCACATCGGTAAACGTTCCGCCTACATCGGCACCGATGCGAAACTTCGCGTCAATATCGGTCATATGTGGAAGACATCCGTCTATTTAGTAATGCAAAAACGGGCTTGAAGAATAGCCCCCATTGCAACGACGTCAAGCAAGGAAGGGGTTAGAAATAAGGCCGGCGGAAGCAGCCATCACGTATCGACCAGCCAAACCACACCGCTCCAATGTTGAGTTGGTCTTAGGCGAGACTGTTAGCCCACTTGGCGGCTAAAATCGTGTTCTGGAGTAGCATGGTGATGGTCATCGGCCCCACACCACCAGGCACCGGCGTGATCGCCGAAGCCTTGGTGCGCACATCGTCGTAAGCGACGTCACCCACCAAGCGCCAACCGCGCTCCGCATCTGGGGAGTCTATCTTGTTGACCCCCACGTCGATAACGACGACCCCCTCTTTAACCATATCGGAGGTGATGGTTTCCGGTCGGCCGACGGCGACGATGAGGATGTCCGCCTGACGAGTGAATCCGGCGAGGTCGACGGTACCGGTGTGGCACAACGTGATAGTGGCATTAGCACCGGGCTTCTTCTGCAACAGGATGTTTGCCACCGGACGTCCAACCAAGGTGCTACGACCCACCACAACAACATGTTTGCCTTCGACGGTAATGCCTGATCTTACCAACATCTGTTGGACCCCGTAAGGGGTGCACGGCAGAAACCCTGGTTCCTCGCGCAGGAGATGTCCAAGATTGACCGGATGGAGCCCGTCTACATCCTTCTCAGGTAAAACGGCATTCAGGACCCGTTGCTCGTCCTGGCCTGGCAACGGCAACTGTACAAGAATGCCATGAATCAGAGTATCCGCGTTGAACTCCTCGACCGCTTGCAGCACCTCCTCGGTAGAGACCTCGGCCTTCAGCCGGCACTCCACCGAACTGAGCCCCAAGTCGAGACACGCCTGGCGCTTACTTTTCACGTACGATACTGACGCAGGGTCGTCGCCCACCAACACCACAGCCAATCCCGGCACCAGGTCGTGCTCCAGTTTGAGGGTTTCGACCTCGCGTTTCATCTCTTCGCGCAACTTGGCCGATATCTTTTTGCCGCTGAGCCTTTTCGCTTTCATCACGGTATCCCGTCTGCTCAACGAGCAGAGGGCTCGATAAGCTCCTTCCCCATCACCCTTCGCAGCGCCTCGGGAACGAGCACCTTGCCTGCCGCTTGTTGATAGTTGTCCATGATGGCGATAAGCATCCGACCCATGGCACAACCGGTGTCGTTGACCGTGTGACAGAACCCCGGCGCACCCTTTTCGCCTTTGAAACGGATGTTGAGGCGGCGTGCCTGATAATCGGTGGTGTTGGTGTCGGTCATAACTTCCATGTATTCGCGCGAACCAGCGAGCCACACCTCCATGTCTCGCTGACGGTGACTGGCAAGATAACCGGCGTCGCCGGCGCATTTCTCCACCACTCGGTAAGGCAGCTTCAGCGATTGCAGCAGCCACTCGTTGATATCGCTGAATTCTTGGTAGATCTCTTCGGATTGATCGGGCGCACAGACCGAATTCATTTCGATTTTGTCAAACTGGTGAACTCGTTTGATCCCCTTGACATCTTTGCCCCATGATCCGGCTTCGGAACGAAAGCAAGAAGTGGCCGCAAAGACCTTGACCGGCAATTGCTCCGCACGCAAGGTGCGATCCATGAAATAGCTGAAATTCGTAGGTTCCGAGGATCCTACCAAGAACAGGCTGACCTCTTCTTCTACATTGTGACTTTTAATCTCGTACACTTGGTCGCGGCCCTCTGGAAAATGAGATGTCCCATAAAGCGAACGCTCGCGCACCAGGAGAGGTGGGACGATCATCTCATAGCCGCGGTTCAGAAGTTCGTCCACCAAGAGCTGATTCAACCCGTACTGCATGCGGGCGAGTTCGCCGATCAAGTAGGCGAAGCGAGACCCGGACACCTTGGCACCTTGCAGGGTGTCAACCCCACCCAGCATGATTCCCAGCTCCGCGTGATGCAGCGGAGTAAAATCGTTGCTACCGGCATGACAAGGAAACGTGGGCATCGCGGCGGCGCTCTTGCCGGACGCCCCCAACAGCCCGGCATCAAAATAACCATCCGTTGGAGTCCACGCCTTCACTTCAACATTGTGATCTTCCGAATCGCCGTCCGGCATTTCTGGATGAAGCCAGTTAGGGAACCAATCTAGAATCTCCTGCCAACGCGATGTAATAGTGCTCATCTCCCGTTCCAACTGCTTCCCTTTCTCACGTAACAGTTGCCCCTGCTCCCGTGCCTTTTCTGGATCGGACTTCCCCAGCCTTGCAAGCTGTTTCTTCTCACCGTTCAAAGCATCTATTCCCATCTGCAGCTGACGTTTATTCTCGTCCAGTTCCAACCAGGTGTCTAGATCTGCCAGCTTAGGATCTACTTTGCGCCTACGAATCACATCGCGAAGCGTATCCGGGTTCGATCGTATCTTTTTGACGTCAATCATCTCGTTCCCTATTTCAAGTTGGTGCGCTCAAGAACAAACAACGCGGTTAGGCACGACGGTGGCAACGGCGGTCAACAACTCCACCAGGCTCACGGGAAGCTGGAAAATCTGCAGGCGTTTCCCTACCGCAGCGCAGACTACCCGTTTTAGATAAAATTGTCAACTTTTTAATCTAATTTGTTGTGCCCCTATTTTTTAGGGAATTTTATTCCTGATCTACATCAAGGCTAAATATTTTTGTCACAACCTGTTGTTAGACAACGTAATAGACTCAATTTCTGGTCGGCAACGCCCGAATATGTATATAAGTCAGTAGCCTTAAAACATGCACCGGTGGGCACAGCCATTAACGTCCAAAAGTGCGATTTTTCTCAATTTTTCGAACTACCGGTCGACCTCTGTTAGTGGACTTAGAGTCCAATCTTCTTGGGACTCCCTGTCGAGTACCGCTCAGGCACTCGACAGGGAATTTTTTTCTCCCCGTCGCTCAAGAGACCTTACGTTTCTTGAGCTCCTACTCTTAATCACCGAGGATCTTTTCTTACGCATCCTCTCCCACCAAGCCGATTATCCGGCAATCTAGGGTGTTCTTGAACCGGCCGACCCGGATCTATATTCGGTCGCGGGTTCGCACCGATCCGTCCCAAAGACTGATCATGTCGGGCACCACGAACTCTGCCTTCTCAGGGGGGCCATACGCGTATCGCAGGAAAATGGAAATCAGGTGGGATGAATGCCGGTTTCCCCCTTAATAGAGGCTGCCGGCGGGGTAGGCTGCGGGAATCCGTTGTGCCCTACCTCAGAACCCCGTGAAGGCGTTTCGCCCAATGGATAAGATCAGCATCGCGGCCAAATGATGCCACACACTGCAAACCCAGCGGTAAATCACCTCGATTGCGGGCTAGGGGAATGGTCAAAGCCGGTAATCCGGCATGGGTCCAGGGAATGTTCATGGCGGGGTCACCGGTGTTAGTTAGCCCTTTCGGTGCAACACCGGTCGCCGCCGGAGACAGCCACAGATCGACACCATTCTTGCGCATCGTTTCTTGGATCTGTTCCCGCAACGTCCCCCGTCCCTGCCTCGCTTTTTCCAGATCCGGCTCCCGTATCCTGCGGCCAACCTCGATGATCTCGGCGATCAGCGGCCCGTAGAGTTGTCGATGTTCCGCATACCAACTACAGTGAACAAGCGCCACTTCCGCCGCCGTGAGAATTCGATGCCGAACATTGACCTCGATGGCGTCTTCAAGGAGCGGCACCTGCAACACGACGATGCCAGCATGACGCAACCGGTCTACCTGGTCCTTGAAAGTGTCCAATGCCGCTCGATCGGCTTGCTCCAAATACGTAGTGCTCGGAACCGCACAGATCGGGTCTTTGTTCCCGACAACCGCCATCTCTTCAATCAGAATAGACGAGGCCAATTCGATCCAGCTCAGATCGGAAGCCAGGATGCCAACGGTATCCACCGACGGTGAGAATAGGAGCACGCCGTCGGTAGCAATGGCCCCAAAACTCGGCTTGAACCCGAACACCCCACAGAAGGCCGCCGGTCTGATTACCGAACCGGATGTTTGAGAGCCGAGTGCTAAAGGGAAGTAGCCAGCGCCCACACCGGCCGCCGAACCGCTGCTCGAGCCACCTGGTGTATTCCCCAAGTTGTGCGGATTTCGGGTCGGCCCAGGATCACAATGGGCAAATTCGGTGGTGACCGTTTTGCTCAGCACTAGCGCACCCGCCCGCTTCAAATCGGTAACGCAGGACGCCTCGGACGATTCGAACAGCTTCGGCGGCAGCCTCGATCCCGCCATAGTATTAAATCCGTTAACACTGATAATGTCTTTGACGCCTATGACAGTGCCGTAAAGATCAGGCTTGGGCTCGTGGGTTGCGAAGCACCTCTCAATCTCTACCGCATCGGCGAGGAGCCTTCTTTCGAAGCCATCCTCCGGTACCAGGGCCCGCAATTCGACTTCCAATCGGGCTACCTTGCCTGCGCTCTGGCGCGCGCTTTCCATTGGTGTGGTTGTGTTCACATCTTGTGGTCCTGGAACTGCGTTCAAGGTAAATTTCGCCGGCCGACGGGTCGGTTGTTGACGCCTCAAAGCTCCTTCACCGCCCAGATCCAGCCCTTAGTTCGCGCTTGACTTTCGCATCAATGGATCAAATTATTAATTTAGCCGATATAGCTACGCATACTACTCCCTAGATCTGGAAAGATATTCGAATAGTAATGAGATATGCGATTTGTTTAATCCTCAGCTTGTTCGGCATCTGGCTGTTGTGGTCGGGGATCTATCAACCTCTCCTAATCATTCTGGGCGGCTTGTCGTGCATATTCGTGGCCTTCATCGCTTTTCGCCTCGAGCTTAGTGACAACGAAGGATCGGTCCTCGGCCTGGCTGTCCGTATGATCGCCTACCTTCCTTGGTTGCTTTGGGCCATCACCAAGGCAAACCTGGACGTCACGGCACGCATTCTAAGCCCCCGCCTACGGATCAATCCGGAGATGGTGGAGGTGGAAGCTGGACAAAAAACGGCACTGGGACAGGCGATCTACGCCAACTCGATTACCTTGACGCCAGGTACGGTTTCGGTAGACGTTCGAGATGGCCGCATACTGGTCCATACCCTTACTCATGAGAGTAAAGAGGATCTTAAAAGTAACGAAATGAACCGCAAGGTATCGGGCTTGGAGGGCAAGAGCTGATGTATATCGCCGCCATGGCTGCCATTATAGTGACTATGATTCTGGCTCTGGTACGTACGGTCAAGGGACCGACGGTGTACGACCGGATCCTGGCGGTCAATATGGCCGGCACGAAGACGGTTTTGCTCATTGCCGTCCTCGGCTTTGCCACCGGCCGACCGGATTTCCTCGATCTGGCCCTGATCTACGTATTCCTGAACTTCATCGGCATATTTGCGATCCTGAAATTCGTCGAATACGACAATCTGGCCACCACCGGAGAGGCCGTAGAAAAAGCCCAGAAAGATAAATGGACTTCTTAAACATTGCTAGTTGGGGTCTGCTGCTGGCTGGCTCATTCTTCTGCATTGTCGGAGGCATCGGGCTCATTCGTCTTCCCGATTTTTTTGCCCGCATACACGGCGCCGGCATTACCGACACCCTCGGCGCTTCTTTGGTTCTTGCCGGCCTCATGGTTCAGGCTGGATTGACACTGGTAACTGTGAAGCTGGTGATGGTGGTGGTGATCCTGCTGATAACTAGTCCAACGGCCACTCATGCAGTCGCACGCGCTGCCCGCCTTGCCGGACAGGAACCACTGCTCGACCAAGAGAGTAACGACTCGTGATAGAGCTTCTCGACGGGCTATTGCTAGTTTTCATTGCGGTTATCGCCGTCAGTATCGTGCGGGTAAACAACCTGTTCGCCGCCGTCGTCATTGCCAGTTTTTTCAGTCTGCTTTCAGCCGCCATGTTCCTCTTGCTGGATGCGGTGGACGTGGCATTCACCGAAGCGGCGGTGGGTGCCGGCATCACCACCGTGTTGGCCATCGGCACCCTAATATTGACCAAAAGTACGGAGAAGAAAGCTACTCGTCGGTCTTTGTGGCCGCTGCTGCTGGTCGTCCTCACCGGTGCCGCCCTGATCTACGGAACCGTCGACATGCCCCACTTCGGAGATCCCAAGGCACCAATCCACCAGCATGTTGCGCCGCGCTACATCAAAGATTCACCCACGGAAATCGGAGTGCCCAATATGGTCACTTCAGTACTCGCCAGCTATAGAGCCTTCGACACCTTGGGCGAGACTACCGTCGTTTTCACCGCCGCAGTCGGTGTCCTACTCCTTTTGGGTCAGGTCTGGCCTAAAAGACTTGAGGAGGATGACACGTGAGATTCCAACTCGTCCTTCGGGTCGTGACCAAGATTTTCATCCCGGTTATTCTTCTTTTCGCGCTCTATGTCCAGTTCCACGGGGACTTCGGTCCCGGTGGCGGATTCCAAGCCGGAGTCATCTTTGCGGCAGCTTTCGTTTTGCACACCCTAGTCTTTGGACTCGACGACACCCAAAGGTTCGCAAAACCGCCCCTTGTTCACGCGCTCATTGCGCTCGGCGTGTTGCTTTACGCCGGTACCGGCGTAGCCGGAATCCTCAAGGGCGGCAAGTTCCTCGAATACGGGGTGCTGCAGCATGATCCGGTCCACGGCCAGCACCTTGGTATTCTCTTGATAGAGCTGGGCGTGGGCCTCACCGTAGCAGCAGTCATGATCGCCATATTCTTTGCCTTCGCGGAACGGCGCTATACCGAATGACTCTTCCCGTTCATTTCAATTATTGGGCTGTAGTTTTTCTGATGATGACCGGGTTCTACGTGGTGATTTCCCGTGGCAACCTGATCAAAAAGATCATTGGATTAAACATCTTCCAGACTTCTGTTTTCCTGCTCTACATAACCATGGGCAAGGTGAAAGGTGGCACAGCACCGATCCAGATCGACGGTGTCGAGGTCTATTCCAATCCCCTTCCCCACGTTCTTATTCTGACCGCAATCGTAGTCGGTATCGCCACCACCTCGTTGGGGTTTGCGCTCGTGGTTCGCATCTTCCGCGCTTACGGAACCATCGAGGAGGATGATATCCAAGAGCAGGATCGAACGCCATGATCGAAGCTCATTTGCCAGTTCTGCAAATCGTCGTGCCGATGGTAGCAGCACCCATCTGCTTGCTACTGCGCGAACGCCACGTGGTTTGGGCATTTTCCGTTTTGGCAAGTGCGTGCAGCCTAGTCATCGCCGGCCATCTGCTGGCCACGGTCCTCCGAGATGGTGTAGTGTCTTATGCCGTTGGTGGCTGGAGTCCGCCATGGGGGATCGAGCTGCGCATCGACGTGGTGAACGCTTTTGTGCTCTTACTGGTATCGCTCATCGCTACGGTGGTCTTGCTCTATGCTCCTGCAAGCGTTGACACAGAGATCGCCCCGCGTCATCAGACCATGTTCTACACCGCATATATGCTGTGCCTCACCGGATTGCTTGGCATCGCGGCCACCGGAGACGCCTTCAATCTATTCGTTTTTCTCGAGGTCTCCTCGCTGTCCTCCTATGCCTTGATCAGCATGGGCAAAGATCGGCGCGCGCTTACAGCAGCCTACCAGTACTTGGTGATGGGCACCATCGGCGCCACCTTCATCCTGATAGGCGTCGGTCTCATGTATATGATGACAGGGACTCTGAACATGGATGACCTGGGCTCGAGACTGCAGCTGACCCCAGCTAGCGGTAGCCGCACGGTGCTGGTTGCATTCGCTTTCTTCAGCGTCGGGATTTTTTTGAAGCTGGCGCTGTTTCCGTTACATCTTTGGCTGCCCAACGCCTATGCCTATGCCCCTTCGCTGGTCAGTGCCTTTATCGCCGCCACCGCCACCAAGGTTTCGATTTACGTCTTCTTACGTTTCGCTTTCACCATCTTCGGCGTGGACTTCGCTTTTGAGACCATGCACGTCGACAAGGTACTGCTACCGCTTGCATTGATCGGGATCTTCGTCGCCTCGACGGTGGCCATCTTTCAGAACAACATCAAACGCATGCTCGCTTATTCCAGTGTTGCCCAAGTAGGCTACATGATGCTGGGAGTAAGCTTGCTTTCCGTCAGTGGCATCACCGCCGGCGTCGTACATCTATTCAATCACGCCCTCACGAAGGGCGGTTTGTTTCTCGCCATGGGCTGCATCGCCCTACGTATCGGCTCGGTTGAGCTTCAGGATCTGCAGGGCCTCGGAAAACGGATGCCGGTGACGATGGCCGCCTTCGTGCTGGGTGGTTTGAGTCTGATCGGTGTACCCCTAACCGTCGGCTTCATCAGCAAGTGGTACCTCATCAAGGCAGCGCTCGAGCAGGGTTGGTGGCCACTAGCTGTTCTATTGCTAGTCAGTTCCCTGCTCGCGGTGATCTACATCTGGCGCGTGGTAGAAGTCGCCTACTTCAAACCGCCCCCCGAAGGCAAGGGATGCACGTCGGAAGCTCCCATCTCCATGCAGATACCGATGTGGCTGCTCATAGGAGCTACCCTGTTGTTCGGCGTGTTCACCTCACGAACAGCCGGCGTTGCTGAACACGCAGCCCGGTGGCTAATAGGTAACAGCACATGACCACGTCGACTGCCATCATTACGGCTATTCTGTTGCCACTAGCCGGATCACCATTCATCGTTTTGCTGGGACGCCGTCCCAACCTGCGGGAACTGGCTACCTTTGTTATTGGAGGTGCTACCTTCGCCGTAGTGCTTTCCCTTTTGCCACAGGTACTCGCTGGCTTCCGCCCTTCTATCGAGTTGGTACAGGTGCTTCCAGGTTTATCGCTTGGGTTCACCGTCGAACCCCTGGGGATGCTGTTCGGCCTCGTGGCGTCGGGCTTGTGGATAATAACATCGCTGTACTCCATCGGATACATGCGCGGGCACCATGAGGAACAGCAAACCCGGTTCTACTTCTTTTTCGCCGTCGCTATCACCGCCGCCCTCGGCGTAGCATTCGCGGCCAACATGTTCACCCTCTTCATCTTCTACGAGGTGCTCACCCTTTCTACCTACCCGTTGGTCACTCACCACCGATCCGCCGAGGCTCGCATGTCCGGTCGGATCTACATGGGCATTCTGTTGGGCACCTCAGTCGGATTCTTGCTGCTTGCGTTGGTGTGGACCTGGCACCTGGCAGGAACGGTGGACTTCGTGCCGGGGGGCATCCTAGAGGGCAAAGCCAGCGAGGGTATGGTCGTAGTCTTGTTGGCCCTGTACGCTTTCGGCACCGGCAAGGCGGCACTAATGCCGTTTCATCGTTGGCTGCCCGCAGCCATGGTGGCTCCCACCCCGGTCAGCGCTTTATTGCATGCTGTGGCGGTGGTGAAGGCCGGCGTTTTCACGGTGATGAAAGTGATCGTCTACATCTTCGGCATCGATTTCCTTAGCAGTACTGGGGCCAATACCTGGCTGATGTACGTAGCCGGCGCCACCGTAATCATCGCCTCCCTGGTTGCCTTCACCAAGGACAACCTGAAAGCACGCCTTGCCTACTCCACCATAAGCCAACTCGCCTACGTGGTTCTGGGTGCCGCGCTCGCCACCGGTTGGAGTGTGATAGGCGGCAGCATGCACATCGCTATGCATGCGTTTGGGAAGATAACGCTGTTCTTCTGCGCCGGGGCCATAAACGTCGCGCTGCACAAGACCGAAATCAGCGACATGAGCGGAATCGGCCGAGCCATGCCGGTAACGCTCTTTGCGTTTTTCATCGGGGCATTGAGCATTATCGGCGTACCTCCACTGGGCGGTTCCTGGAGCAAGTGGTACTTGGCACTTGGAGCCTTGGAGGCGGAACAGATTGTATTCGTGGCAGTTTTGATGATCAGCTCACTGCTGAACATCGGCTACCTGATGCCGGTTGTCGCCCGAGCCTTTTTTGTCTCTCCTTCGAATCCGGGCCCGAAAGTGAAATTAAACGAGGCACCCTTCTTCTGCGTTATGCCCCTCTGCATCACCGCCTTGGGGTGTTTGATTCTCTTTTTCTACGCCGACGATCTCTATCGCATGCTTCTCCCCCTCGCCGGCCCATGAGTGAATCGTAATGGAAGAAACCAAGAACACTGTCAGTGACCGCACAGGATGGTTGGAGCGTCCCGGCAGCATCAAAAAGCTCTTTCTTTCGCTGCTGGTGGTAAGCACGATTTTGATCCTCGCCGACCTAGCCTATCACAAACACGCGCACTACGCGGTGGAGGAATGGTTCGGCTTCTACGCCATCTTCGGCTTCATCGCTTATTCATTAATCGTAGGCGCCGGATGGATCTGGCGGCGCTTAGTGATGCGCTCAGAAGATTATTATGACGGCTGACTTACTACCACCCGGATCGGTTATGATCTTGGGCGCCCTGCTGGTGCCCTTGCTGCGAACAAGACTGCAGGCAGTATATCTCCTGCTGCTCCCGATCGCCAGTCTCGCCCATCTACTGCAGATGGCACCGGGCATCTACGGTCACATCGAGCTCTTTGACTACACCTTGGCCGTTGTTCGGATCGATAAGCTGAGTCTCGTTTTCGGTTACATCTTCCATATCGCGGCCATTGTCAGTGTGGTCTACGCGCTACACCTAAAGGACAACGTCCAGCACGTAGCCGGCCTCATCTATGCCGGTAGTGCAATCGGAGGAGCCTTTGCAGGAGATCTCATCACGCTTTTTGTCTACTGGGAGCTCACCGCAATCTCCTCGGTTTTCCTGATCTGGAGCTCGCGCACCGAGAGGGCTTACCGCGCCGGCATGCGGTACCTAGTCATTCAGGTTGGATCGGGTGTCATCCTGCTAACGGGTGTAATCCTTCACGTTCACAACACCGGTTCGGTTGTATTCGGTCAGATGGGGATGGATAGCCTTGCAGGCAAGCTGATTTTCATCGCCTTCGGCATCAAATGCGCCTTCCCCTTTCTGCACAACTGGCTGCAGGACGCCTATCCCGAGGCCACAGTCACCGGAACCGTGTTCCTCAGCGCGTTCACCACGAAGCTGGCGGTATACACTTTGGCACGGGGGTTTCCCGGCACCGACATCCTGGTCCCGATTGGCGCGGCCATGACCGCATTTCCCGTTTTCTATGCAGTCATCGAGAACGATCTACGCCGGGTGCTGGCCTACAGTCTGAACAATCAGCTGGGATTCATGGTCGTCGGTATCGGCATGGGTACAGCGATGGGAATCAATGGCGCCGTTTCGCACGCCTTCGCACACATCCTTTACAAGGGGCTATTGTTCATGTCCATGGGTGCGGTGTTGTATCGTGTCGGCACGACCAAAGCGTCTGAGCTGGGCGGGCTCTACAAATCGATGCCGCTAACCACCTTATTTTGCATCATCGGCGCCGCTTCTATATCGGCGTTCCCACTTTTCAGCGGCTTCGTCACCAAATCCCTTACTTTAACAGCAGCTGCCAACAACGGTTGGACCATCACCTGGTTCGTGTTGTTGTTCGCCTCCGCGGGGGTTTTGCACCACTCTGGCATCAAGATCCCATTCTATGGGTTTTTCGGTCACGATTCCGGTATTCGCTGCAAAGAAGCACCGTGGAACATGCTCGTTGCCATGGGCATAACCGCCGCGCTTTGCGTCGGCATCGGGATTTATCCGGCACCGCTCTACGCCATCTTGCCACATTCCGTCGATTTCGAACCCTACACCACCGGCCACGTGGTCACGCAGCTTCAACTACTGGTGTTTGCGTTGTTGGCTTTCGCGATACTCGCATTACGCCACCTAGAGA
The DNA here is from genome assembly GCA_964401715.1 of uncultured Gemmatimonadaceae bacterium. Taxonomy (GTDB): domain Bacteria; phylum Latescibacterota; class UBA2968; order UBA8231; family UBA8231; genus CAYNZV01. The sequence goes on from CAYNZV010000031.1 coordinate 21,295, forward strand.
CACCTGAGCTGCGATGCGTCAACGTCGACACCGACTGGATCTATCGCAAGCTGTTGCCGGCCCTCGTACGCGGATTCACGCGTATTGGCGGCCCGGTGCGGGACGGGATGATCGGTCTCCTAAAGTTGTTCGCCTTCGGGATCATGGTGATTGCAGAGATCATCAACGGACCCAGCGGTCCGTTCGGCAAGGACTGGAAAACCGGCAGCGGGGCGCTGCTAGTTGTGTTATTTCTCGGCCTTTTTCTCTGGTTCCAGTACTGATATCCGATTGACCTGCAGATAACGATCAAGAAGGTAGAAAGCAACCACTACGAGTCCATGGTTGATAGTGCCGTCGGCTATCAACTTAGGCACCGAACGGAACGCCACTTCTTCTACCTCGATATCTTCGCCGTCATCCATTCTTTGTTCGCCGTCGGGCGTGGCATCGAGCGCCAAGAAGCTGAAACATTGGTTGTTCTGGATGGCCGGATTGGGCGCCACCGAGCCGATCGGAACGATCTTCTTGGCGGTATATCCGGTTTCCTCGAGCAACTCCCGACGTGCCGCTTCCAACGGCTCAACCTCCCCTTTTTCCACCGCACCACCTGGAATCTCCAAAGCGATTTTCTCCATGCCGTGACGAAACTGGCGAATCAGAACTATGTTGCCCTGCGCGGTTACAGGAACGACGTTGATCCAATCGGGCATTTCGAGCACGTGAAAGTCATGAACCTCGCCAGTCCTCGGCGACCTGGAACGATCTCGTCGGACGCGTAGAATATGGCAATCGGCCACTACCACGCTTTCAAGCTTTTCCCAAGCTTCGATTTTTCGGTGCACCATGTTGTTGTCACCTCCCCAAACCAAGCACGCGTTGTGTAAACATCTCCAAGAATTCATCCGCGCCTACGCCGGTAGCACATTTTACCGGGTGTCCAACTGGCCGCTTGTCGGCGGCCAGTTGCCGTCGGTCCGTCACTACTTGCCCGCTCGTCAACCGACCATTGGTCTCCACAGAGACCCAAACCTTCTCGAAGCCGCATATTTTCTTATCGATAGCCACCCCCATCGCCAAGGGATCATGAAGGCAGATGCCACGGACCCCGGTGGATTTGGCGGCATGTTCAACGGCTGTGCGCACCGCGGCTTCGCAAAAATTCACTGCCGGGGTATGGTTTTTTCGGGCCGCTGCCCTCACCGTATGTTCGCTCAAGACTACCTTCCTTGTAACGTCGAGCGGCACGAGCGTCAAGTTGGCGTCAAGCTGCAGCACCTGGTGAGCGGCGTGAGGATCGACGAAAAAATTGAACTCGGCCACTGGTGTCACGTTCCCCGGTACGAACAACGCACCCCCCATAATGATCACCCCACGTGTTTTACTGAAAATTCCTGGCTCCCGCGCTTCCGCCAGAGCCAGGTTAGTTAACGGACCTAAGGCCACGACGGTCAGTTCTTGGGGTCGAGAAGAGATGCTCTCCACCAGATACCCTACAGCGTCGGAATTTGCCGTCGCGCTAGGCGGCGGCAGGGATGCTTCGCCGAGTCCGGTTTTACCATGAACGTAACCAGCATACACCTGTTTCCCCTTCAATGGACGATCAGCACCCGCATATAACGGAATGTCAGTGCGATCCATCAGCTCTAAGACCCGTAGCACATTCGTGGATGCCTGTTCTATAGCAACGTTACCGCACACGGTAGTGATCCCCGTGAGATCGACTTCGGGTGATCGCAGTGCGAGCAGGATGGCAAGAGCGTCGTCGACTCCCGGATCGACGTCTAGGATGACGGGCAGCGACATATCAGGTCTCCTTTATGCGTAACGACTTGGAACGCGTTTGCACCAAGGTCTCGGGCACCATCAATCCAAGAATCGACGCGGCCAATACCCCAACTCCAGCAACAGCAAAGGGCGAGCCTGCTATTCCCAAGAGATCGCCGATGCTGCCCACCACCAGAGGCGCACCAGCGTGACCGCCATCTCCAATGAACCGCCAAATCCCTAGAAACTCTCCCCGGGCATCAGTGGGAGCAAGGTCCGCACCCAAAGTCATCATGGTACCGGCTCCTATGCCATTCCCCAACCCGATTATGAGCGAAGCACCCAACAACGTTCCAAAACTCGAGCTAAATGGGATCAGCGCCATTCCCAATCCCTGAATCAGAAAGCACGGTACCATAGCGTATTTGCGACCCAAGCGATCCATAATCAAGCCGGCGGGATAGAAGAGGCTCATGTCGAGGAATGCAGCAAAACTCATGATTAATCCCACCGACGTCACATCCAACCCGAGTACGTCGGCAGCATAAAGCGGTATGATAACACCCCGCGCAGTGCGGATCATTTGCGCCAACAGCTGACCCGTACCTGCCGTTGCCAGGGCCTTGGAATTAGACCGGAGCAAATTGGGAATTGTTGTGCTGGGTCGCCCTGTAACAGGACCGTCGCCTCTGCGAACCAACATTGCGACCGCCAGTAATGCCACGAACCCTATCAAACCATAGACCAAAAAGGGCGCTCGCAGACCGAAAGTCGAGGCCACCACACCACCGATCACAGGGCCGAAAAAACCTCCGATGCGCGCCACGCCTCCCATCGCCGAATTAGCTCTTCCCCTCTGGTCCACAGGCACCACTTCGGCCAGATAGGCATGGCGCGACGTATGCCACAGGGCTCCTCCTATACCGGCGACAAAATGATACAGGAACACCTCGACCAGGTTGTTGGCCACCGCCATTGCTGACGTTCCAAGCACGGCTAACCCCAACCCCAACAACATGACCGGTTTTTGGCCCAACCTGCGCAATAGGATTCCCGACGGGACGTCCCCAACCAAGGTCCCGAGTGATTCCGCAGCCAGCACCAAACCAACGACGCTGTAAGAGGCCTCGAAAGCTCGCACGTAGAGCGGCAGGACTGGAAGTAGCAGTCCTCTACAAAACGCCAGGCTCAGACCGGGCAGATAAACAGAGAAAACCAAGGTGCGGCGGGAAACCTCAGATGCCATACAAGATCCCAAGTTTTGACAATGTGATGATCGATACTATCGACATGTCCAATGTCTCGAAGTACCCTTCATTTGTAGATGATCTTAGTTGCGAAACCGGATCCCGTGAGGCAACGAGATCCACTGGCCGATAGTTAACATAGAGTGCAGGAGAGACCTGCTCAAAAAATCGACTTTGACATAGTGAACAGATGAAGATCGCCGTCCTCCTGTCCGGAGGCGTGGATAGCTCGGTTGCGCTGCATTTACTGGCGCGGCAGGGACACGAGCTCACCGCTTTCTATTTGAAGATCTGGCTCGAAGAGGAGCTCGCCTTCATGGGTGATTGCCCCTGGGAGACCGATCTACTGTTTGCCCGACAGGTCTGTGAACAGCTGGACGTAGCGCTGGAGATCGTGTCACTGCAACAAGAGTACCTAGAGCGCGTGGTGAATCACGCGTTGGACGAGTTGCGAGCCGGACGTACTCCCAGTCCCGACATCTTCTGCAACCAAAGGATCAAGTTCGGCGCTTTTATCGATCTCTTAGACCCTACGCTGAACACCACCGCCTCGGGACACTACGCCCGGCTCGAGGAGCTTAACGGTTCGCCGGTTCTCAAGTGCGGAATCGATCCGATAAAAGACCAGACCTACTTCCTATCCCATCTACGCCCGACACAGCTGGAAAGGCTGATATTACCGCTCGGAAATTTCAACAAATCTGAGGTCCGACAACTTGCGAGCGACTTCGACTTGTGCAACAAGGATCGTCCTGACAGCCAAGGTGTATGTTTCCTTGGTAAGATCAGCTATCGAGATTTCGTGGCCTTTCATCTTGGCGAGAAGCCCGGAAGAATCATCGATCTCGACAGCAGTACCACTATAGGGGAACACCGGGGTTACTGGTTCCACACTATTGGTCAACGGCACGGGCTGGGATTGAGCGGGGGACCGTGGTTCGTAGTTGGAAAAGAGATTGAAGACAATGTGGTTTTCGTGGCCCACGGCGACCGCCTACCTCCCCACGGGCGACGTACCTTCGAAACCGAAAGGTTCAATTGGCTGGGCGGCAAACCGAAAAGCTCGGAACTGAAGGTGAAACTGCGACATGGTCCCGAATTCCACGAATGTACGATCGAAGAAGTTGAGAGGGGTCGGTTGCGGGTGCAGCTGGCAACACCTGACATGGGAGTGGCCGCAGGACAACACGCCGTTCTATACGATAACGACACCTGCTTGGGTGGCGGTGTGATCTCGTCCTGAGACCTCCTCACAGTCTGCTATATTCACGGGCGCCTACCATCCAGTTGATGCCGCAGATTGTTGAGGTTGACGCGAACCTGGGTCGAACTTGGATCCAGCTCCAATGCACGGCGGAAGTGCGCTGCGGCGGCATTCAACTCACCCTTTGCCTGCAGGGCAATCCCGTAGTTGCTATGCACCAGAGGATCGGTATCCAGTCTCGTCAGAATGATCTCATATTGCTCGATCGCGGCCTCTACCCTACCAAGGGCGTACAGGCCGGTTGCTAGGTTGTTACGTGCCGCCACGAAGTCGGGGCTGATGGCAAGCGCGCGTCGATACTCTTCGACCGCCTCCCTTGTTTTTGACGCCGACTTCAACGCATTGCCGAGGTTGTAGGCTGCTTTAGTATAGTCGGGCTTGATCTTCAAAGCCTTTCGGTAGCTGGCGATGGCTTGATCGGTCGCGCCCGTTGCGACCAAGGCGTTGCCCAGATTATTGCTGGCCTGCGCGTATGACGGACGGATCTCTACGGCTCTACGGTAATGGGAGACAGCCCGTTGGAGCTTACCTTCGGCGGCGTACGCTTGACCCAGATTATTGTGGGCTCGGGCGTTGGCTGGTGCCAGCGAAAGAACCGATTTCCAGATCGACAACCTACTGTGATAATCTACATTCCGCAGAACCGTTTTCACGCCCAAGGCTGCCACTACACCGATCGCTGCCAAACCTGCTGCGCGGCGGAGCCACAGGCGAGTTGGTCCATGAGAAAAACGATCCAGCATTAGATAGATCCCGAACACCGTAACGAGAACAATACCGGCCAGGGGCAGGTATATGCGGCGTTCCGCCGCAACCTCGTTAACGATCGGTACTAAGCTCGAGGTGGGAGATAGCGTGAGAAAAAACCAGGCGAAAAGAAACCCGAACTTCGGAACTTTGACCAGAGCCACTATAGTCGCAGCGAGCAACGCTAACACCTGCACGATATCTGGAATCACATCAAAGATCCGCAAGTTTGGATCGGGCCACCCATAATCCAGAAGCAATCGGTGCGGCCAAAAGCACAGATATACATAGTTCACGATGGTCGGTATCTGGTTGATCAGATACTCCCAGGCTGTTATGCCCGAAGAAAAACCGGCGGCGCCACGATGTGGGTCGGTCCAGAGCAGCAACACTACCACGGCCCATGTGGCGAACAGCCCTGAGTAGTAGATTGATCGTCGCCTCAGCGCCACCAGTAAAGATCCCGACAAAAAGATGCTGTCGAAAACCAACACGACGACAGGCGCAGTAACCATCGACTCCTTGCTGGCCATTCCGAGAACACAAGCGCCGATGGACAGAGCATGCCATCCAGATCCTTTGTCCCGGCCTCGGAGAAAACAGTAGAGCGTTATCAGGTAGAAGAAACCCATCAATGATTCGCTGCGCTGGAGGGTGTAGTTGATCACCTGACTTTGAATCGGGTGAACCAGCCAGATCAACGAAGAAACGGTCGCCAGCATGCAGGCACGTTCGGCGGGGATATTCACGAGTCCCCCGATAATCAAGGTGCGTCGAACGACACCAAACAGTGCCAACGCCGCCAACAGATGCACCAGTAGATTGAATAGGTGATAACCTCTCACCTCCAACCCACCCAGGTAATAATTGAGCGCAAGCGAAAACGCGACTACCGGACGGTGGTTTACGGAACTGTACCAGGCGGTGGTATCTGCCATCCAGATCGGAGGCCACAATTGCCGGATGTCGGTGTTCTGAACGATCAGGTCCAGGTCATCGTAAATGAACGGTGCATCGAGTGCATTTAGGTAGACCGCCAATCCTGACGCCACCAGCACCGAGATGGCTATCGTAAGACAGGAAGCGATTGACCGCATGCGCGCCGAATCTTTGGTCGTGCTCAATTCCTTGGCCCCCAATTGTTGACCACCGCTTGGACCAATCTCATATTCCAGAGTTTCCAATAAGATGCTATAATGTACAGGGAAGGTAACCATGTGGAAAAGTGATGACGAACTGCTACAGCTGATGACGTCTGAGCTGTTTACAGCAGTGGTGGGAGACGTTATGGATGCAGTCGGTTTGACCCATCAGTTTCTTCCACGAGAGATCCAGCCTTTGCGGCAGGATATGGTAGTGGCTGGACGGGCGATGCCGGTTCAAGAGGCAGACTGTGCCACCACTGAGGTATGTCACGAGAAGCGTAACAAGCCGTTCGGCCTGCTTTTCGCAGCTTTGGACGACCTGAAACAGAACGAGGTCTACCTCTGCACTGGTGGCTTGCCCACCTTTGCAGCTTGGGGCGGCTTGATGACGACCCGCGCCTTGCAGCTCAAGGCTGCAGGCGCAGTGTTGAATGCCTGTTCAAGAGACACGCGGGAAATCCTCGCGCTCGATTTTCCCACCTTTTCCCTTGGTCGTTATGGACAGGACCAACAGATACGCGGTCGCGTCGTGGACTTCCGCTGTCCGATCTCATTTGCCAACGGAGTTATTGTAAAACCCGGAGATTTGATCTTCGGTGACATGGACGGTGTTCTCACCGTTCCTAGGAACGCCGAGAGCGATGTGGTCTCTGCGGCATTGGAAAAGGTGCGAGGCGAAAGCAAGGTTCGCACTGCCATCGAAAACGGAATGTCGGCGCAGAAGGCCTACGACACCTACGGGATTCTGTAGCGTGGCGGCATTCGTCTCCGCCGTATCTCCGCCCGAGGATTCAGAGGGTACTACCCGTCACTTCTATTTCCGCGGCGACCAGTTGCTGTTCGGCTTGGAAGGCAAGCACGCCGTAATGCCTACCTTGGACGAGCCACCTCTTGGGACGCTGGTGGAGGTGCGCAGGCATTACCTGGGGTATTGCGATTACCGTCACTATGTCGCTGTAGAACTCCAGGACGATTCGCCGGCGCCTGACGGTTTCGAGTTCGCTGGGTTGCGAGAACTGTTCGGACGTCTGGACGAAGAGTCGTTTTCGATAGCCGGAAGAGCAGTGCAAATCGTGGCTTGGGCACGGACCCACCAGTTCTGCGGACAATGCGCTACACCCACCAAACCGCGCACCACGGAACGAGCGTTAGAGTGTCCGTCTTGTGGCCTACTTTTCTTCCCCCGCCTTTCTCCCGCCATGATAGTGCGCATCGAACGAGGCAACCAGTTGCTACTGGCCCACAACCATCGATTCCCCAAAGGACGTTACAGCATCATCGCCGGTTTTGTGGAACCGGGAGAAACACTAGAAGAAGCGGTGGAACGAGAGGTGGCAGAAGAGGTGGGCATACAGATTCGAGATATCGAGTACTTCGGTAGCCAGCCGTGGCCGTTCCCCAATTCCCTCATGCTGGGATTTACCGCCAAATACGCAGGGGGCGAGATACGGCTGGATAACGAGGAGCTCTCACACGCCGATTGGTTTTCACCAGACAACTTGCCCGACCTGCCGCCACCAATCAGCATCTCGCGTCATTTGATCGATTCGTTCTTAGAGCTACATCGCTGACAACCGGTGAACAAAGCGGAAAAAACACGGATCATCATGCGCACCTTGGATGATCTGTATCCTGACGTCGATGTTCCCTTGAATAGCCGTGATCCTTACACCCATCTGGTAGCGGTACTGCTGTCGGCGCAATGTACCGACGTACGCGTCAATCAAGTGACCCCGGTTCTTTTTGCACGTGCCAGCACACCGACAGAGATGATACAACTCACCTCTCGACAGATCGAAACCATCATTCGTCCATGCGGTTTGGCACCGCGCAAATCCAAAGCAATTCGCGGACTTTCAAAGATTTTGTTGGATAAACACGACGGCAAGGTGCCACGGACGCTGGAAGAGCTTGAAGACCTACCAGGGGTTGGACACAAAACCTCCCAGGTGGTACTAGCCCAGACTTTCGGGATCCCGACCTTCCCGGTGGATACCCACATCCACCGGCTCGCCTATCGCTGGAGTCTCTCATCCGGAAAAAATGTATTACAGACGGAGCGCGACCTTAAAAGGATCTTTCCCCAAGAGGCGTGGATCAAGCTACACCTGCAGATCATCTACTTCGGTAGAGAGTATTGCCCCGCGCGCGCGCACGATTTTCGCCGCTGTCCACTTTGCAGCACGGTTGGCAGAAAAAGCCTTCTGCATTGAGACCGGTAAACCAGGTCAGCAAATACGGCGACCGCTCTGGAAAACCGCTGCAACGGAACCCAACGCCGTGATATCGGCAGTCGGATCTCCAGTAAACGCCGCCAAATCCGCCACTTTTCCCGGTTCGATCGTGCCGCGATCCACCAAGCCTACCGCCGCGGCTGAGATCGAGGTTACCGCTCTCATGGCTTCCGCGGGCGTGAACCCAACCTCGACAAGGAGACGCAGTTCTAGGTCCATGTGACCGAAGGCTAGATAACGCACCCCTGAATCTGTCCCAGGAACGATGCGGTCGCGGATGTCGTATTCAAGCATACGACGCAATACCTCTAGGCGACGGGCACGTTTCTCGAGCAAAACCTCGAGCTCCGATTCTTCATCCTCACTCAACTCACCAGCATACCGCCGCGCCTCCAGCGCCAGGGCACGCTGGTAACCGGTGCTCGCTTGGATGGTGGGACTCACCCAAACCCCAGAATCCGCCATCATCTCCGCAAGCTTGGGATCGAAGTCGTAGTTACAGTCTGGATCGAGGAACTCGGCATGTTCGATCAAGTGGATGCCGGCTTTAACCGCGCGCATCATCGACTCCTTGGCGCGGCAGTGGGCTGCGGTTACCCGACCCAGGTTGGCAGCTTCGTGAACAGCAGCGTGCAGCTCTTCTTGGGAATAGGAGGCTCTACCCGGATTCGTACCGACCGTACCACCACCAGAAGCCATGATCTTTATGTAATCGGCCCCTTCGTGGACCAACCGCCTTACCGATTTGCGCACCTCCTCTTCGCCGTCCGCTTCCTCGTTACACATGTGGAAATGACCACCGGTACAGGTAATTGGCCTGCCGCTGACCATCATGGTCGGACCCGGTACGCAACCGCGTCCCAATGCTTCCTTCAATGCAAAACCCACCATGTTGCGAGCACCGTGCTCGCGTATGGTGGTGATGCCTGCTCTGAGATGGCGGCGCATGTTCATGGCACCGGTCAGAACCATAACCTCATCGCTGTCTGCAAACAGACTAGTGTAGTCGCGATCGTCTCCGGCGAGACTCAAGTGGGTATGTCCGTCGATCAATCCGGGCGTCAAACAAGCATCAGGGAGCTCCACTATCTCTTCGCCCGGTGGAGTCTCGGCCAAGAGCGCCTGGCGATCACCAACCGCGCATATCAAGCCGCCGGCAATGCGAACCGCTTGCTCCTTCTTCGCTTTTGCACCGGATCCATCGAAAAGCAAGTCCGGGAGAATGATCGTCGAGTCAACTGTCATTACGTCACAAACCTCTCATAATCAGGCTGTACATTCAGCGGCCGTCGGCGAGGGTCAAAACCGCCCGATAGTATTTGCCCTCAACCTCGACCCCCTCCAATCAGTGCCATCCCACCTCAATGTGCATAGCTCGACGAAGCCGAATAAGCCAGTCGGGTCCGAGAAACTCTCAGGTGCCGAAGGTACCGTCCGTGTCCATCACCGTATCCTTGTTTTCTTTGACGGCGGTCGAAGTGGCAATCTTTTCCTGCAACCGAGCGTAGAATAAATCCTCGTCAACCGGAATCTCTACCCAGTCGTCCTGCCAAGCGGAAAGTAGCATGGCGTTGGCGAGCTCGACACCGTTGATGCCTTCCTGGCCCTCTGCCAGCAATGGCTTGTCTCCCCGGATCGCTGCGATCCAATTCTCGCAGATGCCGACGTGTCCGCCACCCACCGCTTTCGGTTCTATTGCACACTTCCACGTGGAAGGGGCCCCAAACCCCCCCTGCCACTCACGCCGGAACTGGCTTACTGGCACTTCTGTACGCCAGAAGGTGATTTCGTTGTTCTCTAACAACAACTTGCCGCGGTCGCCGGTGATCTCCAGGCGGTTGCTTCCAGGTGCTTCTCCAGTCGTGGTAATGAATACACCAGTTGCGCCGCTCTCGTACTCGACATACGCTGTGACGTCGTCGTCCACCTCGATGTCGTGATATTTGCCAAATCCGACAAACGCGCGCACCCGCTTCGGCATGCCGCAGATCCACTGCCACAGATCCAGGTTGTGAGGGCACTGATTGGCCAACACCCCTCCTCCTTCCCCCGCCCAGGTCGCTCGCCAACCACCTCCGTCGTAATAGCTCTGTGCCCTAAACCAGTCGGTTATAATGTAGTTTGTGCGCAGGATCTCACCGATTTCCCCGCTCTGTATCAACTCCCTGAGTTTCAGGTGCTGGGCGTGGCTGCGTTGGTTGAACATGAGAGAAAACTTCTTGTCACTGCGGGTAGCCCTCTCGTTCATCTCACGCACCTGCTTGGTATAGACGCCCGCAGGTTTCTCTGAAAGCACGTGCAAATCGTGGTCCAGCGACTTAATCACCAGCTCGGGATGAAAATAATGAGGCGTGGCAACGATAACCGCATCCATATCCCGGCAGCTAAAAAAAGCATCCTCGTCATTGAAGCACTGCACCGCATTTCCGAGGGTGTTGCGAGCCCACTCCAATCGATCCGGTTTTACGTCACAGACCGCGACCAACTTAGCACCGGACACCTCACCCTGTGTCAGATAGTTGATGTGAAAACTGCCCATTCCGCCGACGCCAATGACCCCTATTCCCAGATCAGACATTTCTCATCCTTTCAATGAATCACATTTTCAGGTTGTTGCCACCTGCGGGCAATCCGATGGCGTCCAATTGTGGCAGACTTGAGGGAAGATCTCACCCGCTTCACTCATCAGAGCACCATCCTCGAGGTCCACCAACTCACCAATCGGGTGTTTACCATCCTTGACGAACCGGGTCGTGCCGGTCATGTAATGAATCGCGATCGCAGGGCGAGGACGTTTCGACCTATTCACCGGAGACCCATGCCAAGTCAAAGAGTGGTGAAACGATACCTCACCTCGTTTAACCGGCCAGGGCTCGGGATTAACCGAGGTAATCCTGGCTTCTGGCGGCGCTTCAAAGTCTTCGATCTCGGCAAATTCACCCAAACTGGTTAGTCCCTCATGCTGACGTAGAAAGGTGATCTGATTCCCCCATTTGTGGCTCCCGGGCACCATCCACATACACCCGTTCGCTTCGTCGGCATCAGCTAACGCGATCCATGCCGATACCGTGGTCATCGGTCGGATGCTGGGCCACAGGGGGGCGTCCTGATGCCAGGTTGTAGCACCCCCGTAATCTGCCGGCTTGTACTGAATCTGGTCGTGCCAGACAGAAAGCTCTGGCTCCCTGGTCAGCTGGCTCACAGCCTTGACGATCTGCTTATGATAGATCAGGCGGTAAAAAGGATCTGACGCCTCCCAGATGTTGACTATTTGCCATACCGGTTCGCTGCCGGCGCCGGTGCGCAGGGCGTTTAGATCCCTGAACAATCGTGGTTGGCGATCCCCTTCTTCGAAGCCCTGTTTTCCCCGTTTGACTATGCGATCCAGTTCATCGTTCAGCTCCTCGACTTGGGCGTCGTCGAGCACTCGGCCACCATTCAGGAATCCGTTCCTGTCAAACGAATCGATCTGTTCTTCGTTCAGCATCTTCCGTCGATTTCACGCCCGATCGACTTTTAGGTTCTACCCGCGACGATGTAATTCCCGTTGGGCTTCACGAAAAAGCCCAATCAGCTTGTCGCGCACGCGTTCATCCTTGAACACGCCGATCTCCTGAGCCCAAGCAACTCCACCTTCCATGTGCGTCAGCAAATAATTGCTGTCGGACTCGACAAACGCTCGCCGCTTCCCAACATCGACATAGACGGGGGAAGAATGCGCCATGACCGGACCGGCGTCAGTCAGGTACGGCCCCCAACAACGAGCCGCTACCCAGCAAGACGCCTCCGTGCACAGTTTGTAGTTAATCGAGATTCGCCGTTCGCCGGCCGACCTTTCCTGGGCGACGGATTCGCCATTGACGATCAGTTCGATACCGCTCAAGGGCCACACACTTTCGGCAACAGCTTCCACCTCTACCTGCCCTCCGTTTCCGGGAAGACATAGCTCCTCCCCCATGCAGCAACCATCTACCGTCAAATCGATCATTGCTCCAGTACTGGCAAAGGTGTTGCCTCGACGTACGGCCCTGCACCAGTTTTCGTAGGTGAACTCCTCATCGTCCGCAAGTTTAGCATAAGTGCGGGAACCGCCCAGAATGCGCCCGTTGGACATCTTGTCGGTACCACCGACGATAGGCAGCTTCTGCCCCACGTTTAGCCAGCGGTAATACCCTCGCTCACCTTGGCCGATCTTTTCTCCCAACCAAACCCAGCACATTTCTGCCGCATCGGCATGACCCAGCACTATATTGGCAGCATTCTCGAAATCGGGCACCGGCATATGAGGCATGATGACGGTGCCGCCCTGAAGATGGCACGCTTTCGCCCAGTCTGCCATCAGCGTTTGCACCTCCCCACCGATCCAATCCTCGTTGGGCCCACCCGTACACATGGGGGCCACCATCTCCTTCAACCCCAAAAGACTTATGTGACCCAAAACATGCTGTCGGTTTTCTTGACTAACCCAAATCAGATGATCGTCACTGCTGGTAGGAGAAAGACCACCAGTGAACTCTTCCCAGGAGGTGAACAACCGACCCCACTGACTCGCCAACAGATTGACCACATTGAGATCCTCACCGGCCGCTTCGAGATGACTGGACTGGGACGAGAGAAAATGCACGTGGGTATCGCCCGAGTAATACCGCCGTTCCTTCATATCGAAGGCGCGACGAATCTCCAAGGTCAATTCCCTCTGTCCCGGCTTGATCTCGAACTTGCAGCGTATGGGCTCGTACTCGAAACCGCGTACAACCTCCGCGAAAACAGTGCCGATGGGCAGCTCGATCTGGCAGACACCGTCGATGTAGGCATAAGGTGTGCCTCGTGTGCGACAGTCACCACCAATGTCTTCAAACCAAGCGTCGTTCACATCGGCCTGATGACCGTGGGGTGCGAAATACGCCCCTTGAGGTGAGCGGAAATGAACTCGCGAACCCACCGGATTACCGGTAGCCTCGTCCTCAACGCGAACATGTACCCATTGCTTGCCGTGTGGGCTCACAAGCTCGACGCGAGCTCGTCCCTGTTCCTGACTCCCCGACTCCAGAAGATCGCCCCAACGAAAACACTGGGTTTCTTCTGCTTTGATCTGAAGAATCCCTTCGGGCGAACCGTGAACTTCGATATAGCCACCTCGCTCCACCCGTTGTCCACCCAAACCCCATCCAGTTTCGTCCGTCTCGAGAAAATTCTCCTCTGGAACTAAGAGATCATCCTGCCGTGCAACCACCCCGCGTTCCATCTCCACCTGGGGCGCCTCGTCATCTCCCTCTACAGATACCGCAACCTCCTCGCGCGGAGCCCACCTCAGCGGATCGGCCGCCTCGCTGCAAATTGTGATCCCACCAAGAGCGAGGGCAGCCCTTCCCGTCGACACCATTTCTATCTCTTTGATCAACTTTTCCGGAAAAGGATTTTCCCAATCTAGAATCCACCAGCCATCTTGATCACTGGCTTGGTTGACAAGGTCGCCGCTGTAAACGCCCGTCTGCACACGTCCCCACACCATGTTCCGGTCGTCCAGCGGCACCGATCGAAAAATTTGACAGTTGCGGCACCGAAACGGGTGATGCCCCCAAGGAACCTCCACGTCGTGGACCTCGAACCGCCGACGCAAGGGTTGTACACTAGTGCTACCGTCGTCGAATAGTATCCTGTACTCACCAATCGGCTCCCCTGCCCCTTCGATAGTAGGCGAATCGTTGGCCGTAGGGGCACAAACGTGCGCAAAGAGCAGACGGCGCGCTTGCTCGCCTATCGGTAGACTGACCGTGGCGGGAACCACCGTACCCCCCTCCTGGCAAACGACAGAAAAACGTTTTCCGGCGTTGACATCGGCCAGGAGAAACGGGATTCCCCAAAACTCCACATTGCCGGCTGGAAGCCGTTGCAGCGGCTTATACTCGGAGTCTTCGTCCGACGCAGGCCACAGCCATCGATTGCCTATTTCGGGATTGCCTAGGCCGGCATTGAATCTGTCGGACAGGTCAATTGGAACGAAGGAACTGGACATAACTCACCGCCTGGTCAGAGTAAACAAAGATCTGCCGTCACTTCTTACTGTGACTTGGAAATATATCCGGCCGGAAAAAGCGGATCAAGGACCCGCGATAGCCGATGAAGTCGATCGCTGCACACAGTCCCACTAAGTCGATTTTCATTTTCCGCGCACACACTGCACTGCTTCTTTGAGCTCGTCCCGTTGGCGGAACTCCTTTACGATTGTGCGCAGCTGCGATACTGGTTTCGTCTTCAGCTGTTCCGCCAGCTTCAACAGGTTCGGTAACGCCCGTACTACGTTGTCAACGATGGTTATGTGCGCTTTTCGAGCGGACCTAGACAGCGGATTCAGATCAACGGCAATCACTTTCTTCCCTGCTTTCACCAGTGCCTCGCATCGATCTCCGTCTTCCAACGGCACAAACACCACGTCGGCGCACGCAATTCCTTTTGAATTAATGAAACGACGGTTTGAATGGATGCCTGAAAGAACGGCCGTTTTCCCCGGCAATAAGACTTGCTTCGCACCAAATGAGGTCAAGCGATTCCTGATTGCACGCTCCCGGTTCTTGGAGGCGTGGAAAATGTTGACCTCCAACGAGGCCCCAACGAGGTCGGCCAAAAACACCAGTTCGCCGGCGACTAGCGCCGCAGCGTTGCCGTTAACCGAGAGAACAGGTTTTCCCGCCGTCAGCAACATTGCGGCTGCAGCCCGGGTAGCACGGCTTGAAAATCGCCGGGTTCGCTCTCCGATCATGTAGTCAAATGCTTCTCCGCGACCGTGGGCAAGCAATCCGTGCCTTGAGGTGACCCCCTCTTCGACCCCGGCAATGATCAGATCGCGCAGACGGAGTGATTGGTAACGTGGATGACTTTTGGGGACGTCAGTCATTCGTGAGTCCCGCTTTGCGCCTGCTGAGCTCGGTCTTCCGTGAACCCGCGAAGGGTTGCGTGCTGAAGACCGCGTTGCCCAACATGATCATCGACGCACTACCGCCACTTGCTTCGATGTCGTCGATGGTTTCGCGCACACGCCCATCTGCCAGCAAGCCGCTGTCCTCAGCAAATATCCTGGCAAGCTCGATGTAAGCGTTCAGGTCCTCTTCCTTACGTTCGAGCAACCTGGAGAGCCCCCCAAGCGCCGCGTCGGCAGCCTGATTGATAAGCTGTCGTTGATTTGGGTCGCCGATGACCTCGCTGGTTTTGATGGGACCAAAATATCGAAAGTGGATTATCTGTTCTGGCACCGGAAGGACCGACGCTTTGAGCGGATCTCCTTCTTTCAGTTTTGCCAGACAACCGCCATGGAATTGCCCGCACACATCACCTAACCCCGTGAGGTTCTCCACCTCAGCCACGTGTGCCCTCATAGCCAAGTCCAGATCAGTCTCGCCCAAATCGAACATCTCATTCACTGCATAAAGCGCTGCTATCGTCGAAGCCCCACTGAGCCCAAACCCACTGGCCAGAGATAAGGAGGTGTGCAGCTCAACCCTAACCTGCTCAGCGGCAAGTGCGGTTAATGCGGTGCGCACCGTGGGGAAATCGATCGGCTCCCCGTTGAACAAGATTTCCATCTCTGGCGCTCGCACAACCTCAGCCTTGACTCCGTCGCTCACCGTGAAACCCATGCCAAGGGAGTGCATGTGCCGCGGGTCAGGATGAGGTATGACCTTGAAAAGGCAAGAGACGCACCCAGGCGCGAAAGCAGTAATTCGGGAATTGGTCGACACGGCAAGAACTATGGCTGCATTTTACATTTATGCTAACCGCCAAAATAAAGACAGAGATCCGCTACCGTTCAACTGACAGACCTTGTAACTGCAACGTCCAAGGCTTACCATCGAGCAACGGTTTTGCCACCATGTGTAATAAAGAAGGAGCACAATCGTGAGCAAAGGCTCAAATTCGGTTCGTCGAGTAGGCACTATAACCCAGCGTCTGCAGGAACTACCATACGAGAAACGGGTCTGCCGCGTCGAACAATACCCCAGTTGTCTATCCTACGAGCCGACGTACACCGGTCCTTCTGTCGAGGAGTACGTGGATTTTATCGTCGACGTAGGTATTGAAGTGCAGATCGTCACCGAGGTGGACCGCGGTCTTGCGCGCTTCCATTCGAAGATGCTCCCCGCGCACGAACATGTAGACCAAGAACGCTTGCCGCGCTTTTTGGAACTGGCCCACGAGCGAGGAGTCATCGTGCTGTTATACTATGCCATGATCTTCAACAAGCCGCTCAGACAGGTCCACCCCGAGTGGCTGATGGAGTTTCTCGATTTCGACGATCGGCCACATCCTGAAAATCAAGGCTGGTTTTGCTTTAATTCACCCCATCGCGACTGGCTGCCGGACTACCTGACAGAGTGGATGGACAATCTAGATCTAGACGGTTTCTACTTCGATGACACCAATTGGGGCTCTCATGCAGGACGTCCGTTCTTTCCAAGCTGCTGCTGCCGCTACTGCCAGGCTTTGTTCAAGACGGAAACCGGATTACAATTACCGCGAAAAGTCGATTTCGAGAACCCCGATTTCCGCCAGTTCCTCAAGTGGCGCTATCAGAAGTTCCTGGACTTCGTAGTACACCTGAGTGCCCGCATGCGGGAGAAACATCCCGACGTCATTCTCGATCATCACTATTACGCCCGGCCCACCACTGAATGGGTAGACGGTCATCAGCTCAACCCGCTACCGATCGGAGAGATCGGAGACCATTATTTCATCGAAGCCCACCGCACCGTACGCGAGAGCGGATTTATCGCCAAAGTGGCGCGAGCTTTGGGCACTCCGTTCTGCATTTGGCGGAACCCGGTTCAATCACTTCCCGAATGCACCTCGGCTTACGCGCCGTATCAAGAACCATATTCCCCGGCCCTTCACGGCCTAGAAGCGATGATCAACGGAGGCAGCAGTATCTACGGCTCCTTTGGCGGTCCGATCGATCTGCACCGCGAAGCCTGTAAAACTGTTTTTTCGATCCTCAAGAAAAGGGTGGATTATATCGCCGGAGAAACGGTGAAGTATGTCGCCCTGCACTACTCGCAACAAAACCGCGATCACCGACCGTCGGAGATGCCGAAGAACCTGTGGCAATTACATTACTCGTCGATACAGCAGCAGAATGTGCACGGCACCTACGAGATCCTGAACCGGTCCCATTTGCTATTTGACATGATCCTCGATGAACAACTCGAATCCGATAATCTGTCTTCCTATTCCGTGCTCTATCTGTCAAACAGCTGCCTCTCGGAAAAACAATGCGACAACATTTGTCGTTTTGTCGACGGCGGCGGCACTGTGGTTGCCACTCAAGAGACCTCGTTGTTCGACGAGTATGGGCAGAGACGAGACAACTTCGCGTTAGCGGACCTGTTTGGGGTCGATCACGTGGGAGGAGATTGCGACGAAGAATTCGACGGTGTCATCTACGTGCCCTATGACAACGACCTGAAGGAACGTTTTGGTCACGTTATCTGTTTTGCCGGTCATCAGTGCCTAATTTCCTTGCGGCCAGGCAACGAGGCAGAGGTACTTTGTTCGCGCAGCAGTCTGGACGGCAAGCCACCTCTAGAGAACTTCCATCCCTCCACGCCTTACGATTCGGAAGAGCCAGCGGTAACCTCGCGTCGCTTTGGGAAAGGATGGGCAATCTATATAAGTAGCGATGTGGGAGCCGGTTTTGTCCGCAATCCGTATCCCGTCGCACAACGTTTCGTCGCCAACCTGGTGCAACGCACGCCCCCACCGTTGAGGGTTCAAGCGCCGGAGGCAATCGAAGTCACCGCTAATCACCATTCGCAAAAGGAGTTGGTCGTACACTTACTGAACAACCCGACTCCGATAGTGCCGATGGGATTTGGCGAGGATGTCATTACAACCCACTTCTACCTGCGGGAACTCAACCCGGTTCGAGCTATTGAAGTCTCGTTCGATGGCTTTGATATAAAATCAGCACGTCTGCCCCTCTCGAACCAAAGACTGGAAGTCTCCAGCAAGACGGTCCTCATACCAGAGGTTGAGATGCACGAGGTATTGCAAGTAGAGTTGGCCTAACGACGGGCCTCAACATTTGCCCGGGAGACTGCGCCCAACCACTTGACATCGACGATTGGGTGGGCACAACGCACTTCTTCAGACCTTGTAAGCAAACAACTTGGCCCGGAACATGCGAATTCGTATGGCCACGGTTTCGCCGATGCCGGATATGTCACTCTTATCATTCCAAGTAACAACCCTATCCTCTTCGTCTCCCTGAAGGCGGTCACAATCGGTAAAGGTGAATCCTGGGACCGCATCCACGTCCACGCAGAACATTGAGGGCACGAACTCGATCAGCTCAACACTGATCCATCCTCCCGGCGCACATCGATAGTTCAAACGCAGCTCATCTTCCTGACGGAACAACGTAGGAATCGTGAATCGTCCCTCGTCTTCCGCTTCCACCCCACACAAACGATGGGGGCGCCACAGCGCCCAATTGATCGTAGCTTCCCGCATATTCGGGAAGATTTCGTCCTGATATTGTTCTTCGACGTTGTGAAGGTCGTAGCGGGTTTGATAAGGAATCGCCCAGTTTCCATCCGGCAACTCCACCATGCCATTGCGCCACGGATGGATCTGGCACTCGCCTTTCCGTTCCTCAATCTCCACAATAGGCCGGCGCTCAGGCCGGCTCCAGATCAAACCGTCGCGACTGAAGGCGATCTGCATGTCCACGTGGTCGGTAATCTGGTGGAATACCGGGAGGATCATGGCGTGCAGGTCGGTGCGTTGTGGATAGGAGAAATAACAGGCGCCGTAGAACGAAATGTCCAAGGGATCCTGAGCATCGGGGTGAATCACCAACTTAGACGCCGGCCAGTTGCTGAAATCGTCGGTCCTTGAAATACCGATGGCACGCCGAACTATCTCGGTTTCGGGAGCTCCGCTACCGATCCCTACAAGCTCATTGGGAGCAGCACCCTGTGGCTGCATATAAGCGAAGTAGGATCCGGTGTCGGCGTCATACCGGGCCGCGATTCCCCCGTTGACAGAATACCGTGCCAGCGGCCCCGATATGGGCGTCCACTCGAACCGATCCGCTGAAGTCCAACCGTGCAGATGCCCCCTCAGCACAACTCTCCGCCCTTTGTAGCTGCGGCCCCCGTACTGCCATTTCCGCCACAGCTCGTCTGCTTCGTTCGAAGACACCTCTTCCCCGGTGGTTACGTCGACCCAGAAGGAATGTCCGCCCATTGCCTTGTAGCGTTCATTAGGAGGCGCGGAGGGATCCTCGAAATAGCCCGAAGCACCAAGGGGTGTATCAACGACAATGTTGTTGTCGCTCGTGCCATTCCATTCTACCCGGTTCATTGACGGCCGCGTCCACTCATAGCCATCCCGGCTTTTTGCGTAGCACGTGGCCTTGGGCGTCTGGTACAGCAAGTTGAGCGCGTCGTCCTCCTGCCACACGCAGAAAGCGTTGATCGAGTTTCCCACTTCCCACTCGTGCTCGGGAACGATGATGGGATCGGACTTGCAACCCGGCTCAATCTGCAGGGCAACGCCGATGGGAGCATCATACAGGTCGAATCGACTTTCGCGATTGACACTACGATGACCCGTGAACACCTCCATGGCGTCCACCAGTGGTATCCAGTCGTTTGGATTGAACCGTGGACGCACCCAATCGCCGGGAAAATAGCTTCCCCGTTCGTGGATCTCTTCGCGGCTTCCCGCCATAACCGTAATCTCCGTTTGTAGGTTTTCGCCAATAATATACTGCCCATCGTTGGCTAAACGTAAACATTGCAAACTCCTAACCTCTGTCAACAATTATCTCAGTGGGCATTGGCCTCCTAAGCCGGGCAAACTTGAAGGGTGTCGTTCATTTGCCGATTTTTGCCCATCCAGCCAAACCGAGAGTTTGATGCACTCATGACTGATGACAACATTCCTATCGTAACCCGCGCCGAGAGATTTTCCGATCGCACAGCAGTGATCGCATCCGATGGTAGCTTTGATTACCGGCAACTATTAAACCTTTCGGCGCACACCGCCAGTTGGTTGCTAAATGGAAATACCGATCTTAGAGAAGCGCGCGTCGCCTTTCTGATACGCCCTTCCATGGCCCACGTCTTCACCCAGTGGGGTATTTGGCGTGCAGGGGGCGTGGCGGTCCCACTGTGTGTCGAACATCCCCTTCCCGAAATCGCCTACGTGATAGATGATTCCCAAGCTTCAGTGATCGTCGCCGATCGAGAATTCGAGCCCTCGTTGCTCCCACTGGCGGAATCTCGTGGGCTTCGTTTCGCGCTCGTGGACGAACTCAAATCCGCGACCGTCGCCAAGCTTCCCGTGGTTCATGCAAGCCGGCGGGCAATGCTGATATACACTAGCGGCACCACCAGCAAACCAAAAGGCACGGTCTCCACCCATGCAATGATCACCGCTCAGATCAAATCGTTGGTTAAAGCGTGGGAGTGGACCCAGGAGGACCACCTGCTTCACGTCTTGCCGCTTCACCATCTTCACGGAATCATCAACGCCCTGTCTTGCACGTTATGGGCAGGAGCCACGTGCGAGCTTCTGTCCCGCTTCAACGCAGACCAAGCGTGGAGCCGGTTCGTGGCAAATGATGGCCTCACCCTGTTCATGGCTGTACCTACGATCTACTCGCGACTTACCAAAACGTGGGAAAACGCAGATCTGGCCACCCGCGAGGCGATGACGGCGGGCTGCCGTGGGCTACGCGTGATGATCTCGGGATCGGCGGCGCTACCGGTACCCACCCTAGAGAAATGGCGCGAGATCTCCGGCCATACCCTGCTGGAACGATATGGCATGACGGAGATCGGAATGGCTCTATCTAATCCGCTTCACGGTGAACGCCAGCCCGGTTGTGTGGGTAACCCGTTACCGGGCGTAGAAGTAAAGCTGGTGGACGAAGAAGAAAATCTCGTGACAGACGACGGCAAGCCGGGACAGATCCACGTGAGAGGACCGATGGTATTTTCGGAGTACTGGAAGCGACCGGAGGCTACTGCCGCGGCATTCACTGCGGACAAGTGGTTCCGCACGGGGGATGTGGCGGTGTGTGAAGCTGGGATTTACAGGATCCTTGGCCGCGAATCGGTGGACATCATCAAAACTGGGGGTTACAAAGTATCCGCTCTGGAGATCGAAGAGGTGCTGCTCACCCATCAGACCATCGAAGAGTGTGCCGTAGTCGGCGTGGCGGATGAGGATTGGGGTCAGCGGGTGGCCGCCGCGGTTGTCTTGTGCGATGACCAACAGCTGGAACTGGAACCGCTGAGGACATGGTGCAAAGCGCAGCTGGCAACC
>CAYNZV010000032.1:0-11921 GCA_964401715.1 uncultured Gemmatimonadaceae bacterium
TTCGGTGCCGCCAAAAACCCATTGTTGCTCTCTGTGCGATCCGGTGCTCGGGCCTCAATGCCAGGAATGATGGAAACAGTGTTGAACTTGGGAATGAACGACGAGATTGTCGAAGGGTTGATCGCCAAATCGAATAATCCGCGATTCTGCTACGACGTCTACCGGCGGTTCGTGCAGATGTTTGGCGACGTCGTAATGGGATTGCGTCCAGAAGGAAAAGAGATCGACCCGTTTGAAGCGCTGATAGAAAAGAAGAAGGAAAAAGCCGGGATCACGTTGGATACCGAGCTCACCGCTTACCAGCTGTGTGAGCTAGTCGGCGAATTCAAAAGGTTGATCGTCAAGCGTTTGGGTAGGTCTTTTCCCGAAGATCCTCATGAACAGCTGTGGGGTTCAGTTGGTGCAGTATTCGGGTCCTGGCAGGGCCAGCGCGCCATACGGTACCGAGAGATCGAGGGGATTCCCCACGATTGGGGAACAGCGGTAAACGTTCAATCGATGGTATATGGAAACATGGGCAAAGATTGCGCCACTGGGGTAGCCTTTACCCGTGATCCCTCCACGGGAAAGAAACAACTGTATGGCGAGTATCTCGTGAATGCGCAGGGCGAGGATGTGGTGGCTGGGATTCGCACGCCGAAACCGGTTGTACGCCTGCGCAAACAGATGCCGCAGGCATACAACCAATTCCTAAAGGTTTGCGCGAAACTTGAACGACATTACAGAGACATGCAAGACCTCGAATTCACCGTGCAGCAAGGTCGGCTGTGGATGCTGCAGACGCGCAGTGGCAAGCGCACCGCCGCCGCCGCAATCAAGATTGCCGTGGACATGGTCGGTGAAAGATTGATCTCACAAGCTGAAGCGTTGCTCCGCGTCAAACCGGAAGACCTGGATCAGCTCCTGCATCCGACTTTCGACACCGCTGCCAAGAAAGAGATCATCGGTCGCGGTTTACCCGCCTCTCCTGGCGCCGCCTCGGGGCAGATTGTATTCCACGCGGATGAAGCCGAAGATCTCGCTGCCTCCGGGCACAAGGTCATTCTCGTTCGTCTTGAAACCTCGCCGGAAGACATCGGCGGTATGCACGCGGCCGAGGGCATCCTCACTGCGCGCGGCGGCATGACCAGCCACGCTGCAGTAGTGGCGCGCGGAATGGGTAAATGTTGTGTCGCAGGTTGTGGTGACATCGAGATCGATTA
Source organism: uncultured Gemmatimonadaceae bacterium (assembly GCA_964401715.1). Lineage (GTDB taxonomy): Bacteria > Latescibacterota > UBA2968 > UBA8231 > UBA8231 > CAYNZV01. Next base: position 1,203 of record CAYNZV010000032.1, read on the forward strand.
TAGCAAGAGCCAGTTCAAGTCGAATGGTCAGACGTTTAATGGCGGCGACTGGATATCTATAGATGGATCTACTGGAGAGGTGATGACGGGTCAAGTGCCCACCAAAGCTGCATCGTTTTCCAAGGAGTTTGGAAAGCTTATGAGTTGGGCGGATCGCGTCCGCAGGCTCAGCGTACGCACCAATGCGGACACGCCGCACGATTCAGATGTTGCCCGCAAATTCGGAGCTGAAGGTATCGGCCTGTGTCGCACTGAGCATATGTTCTTCGAAGGTGATCGCATTCGCGCCGTGCGCGAGATGATTCTCGCAGAAGATGAAAGTGGTCGTCGAAAAGCGCTAGCCAAGTTGAAACCCATGCAAAGGCGTGACTTCGAAGGCATCTTCAAAGCGATGGACGGTCTGCCGGTCACTATTAGATTACTGGATCCACCGCTGCACGAATTCCTTCCTCATGAACCGGCGCAACAGAAGGAAATGGCACAGCAGTTGGGAATTCCGCTGAGTCGCGTGAAACAGCTCGTCGATTCCTTGCACGAATTCAACCCGATGCTCGGTCACCGCGGTTGTCGTTTGGGTGTCACCTTCCCCGAGATCTACGAGATGCAAGTGGAGGCGATTTTCGAGGCGGCGATCAACGCGAAAAAGAAACGGCTGCGACCCCTGCCCGAAGTCATGATCCCTCTGGTGGGTAATCCGCGTGAACTAATCGATCTTAAGGAGCTGACCGATCAGGTCGCCAAACGGATCTCCGCCAAAGCCAAGATGAAAATTCCGTACCTCGTCGGTACGATGATCGAGATTCCGCGAGCAGCGCTTGTAGCAGACGAGATTGCTGAGTCCGCCGAATTCTTCAGCTTCGGAACGAACGACCTGACCCAGCTTACCTACGGATTCAGTCGCGATGACGCGGGCAAGTTCCTTCCCGACTACGTCGCCAAGGGTATCCTCGCTGCCGATCCCTTCCAAACTTTGGACCAGGACGGCACTGGGCAGTTGGTGCAGATGGGAACAACTCTCGGGCGCAAGACACGCAAGAATCTCAAAGTTGGAATCTGTGGTGAACATGGCGGTGACCCGGCCTCGGTGATTTTTTGTCACAGCGTCGGGCTCGATTACGTTTCCTGTTCACCGTTCCGTGTACCCATTGCCAGATTGGCCGCCGCACAAGCGGTCCTGGTAGCAAAGAGCACATGAGCAAAACGATCGCCGTCGCCAACCAGAAAGGCGGTGTCGGGAAAACAACGACTGCGGTGAACTTAGCCGCGTGCCTTGCCGTAGCTGAACAACCTACTCTTCTCGTCGACATGGATCCGCAGGCAAACGCCACTAGTGGCTGCGGCATTCAGGCAGAAGAAGTGGAAAAAGAAAACATTTATCATGCTCTCCTTGGCCACAACTCGGCGGAAGAAGTGGTACGGGGCACCACTGTGCCTTACCTGTCGGTGGTGCCGGCGCACATCCACCTCACCGGTGCTGAGGTGGAAATGGTCAACATGATTGCACGCGAGCAGAAACTCGATGCACTGCTGGCGGAACTGAAGCAAAAGTATACCTACATAATCATTGACTGCCCGCCTTCCCTTGGCCTGCTCACCATCAACTCACTGACCGCGGCCGATTCCGTCCTTATTCCGATTCAATGCGAGTATTACGCTTTGGAGGGCCTGGGGAAGCTGTTGAATACCATCCGTTTGATTCAGCGTCATCTAAATCCCAACCTGCAGATCGCCGGGGTTTTGTTGACGATGTACGATGCACGCTTGAATCTGTCACGACAGGTCGCCGGCGAAGTTAAATCGTATTTTGGCAACAAGGTCTTCAAGACGGCTATCACGAGGAATGTGCGTTTGGCCGAAGCCCCGAGTCACGGTCAGCCAATCGTGTTGTATGACATCCTGTCTCCGGGAGCGCAAAACTACATGAGCCTGGCGGGTGAGGTGATCAATCATGGTTAAAAAACAAGCCCTTGGAAAAGGTATCAGTGCCCTGATCCCCGACTATCCTGAACCCTCCGGGCAGGATGATGAATCCACCCGCATCGTTTATCTCAACGTCGACGAGATCGAACCAAACCCCCATCAGCCTCGAACCATCTTTGATGAAGAGCGCATTGAAGAGCTTATGATGTCCATTCGCGAAAAGGGTGTCATCCAGCCCATCGCGGTGAACCGGGCTGGCAACTCGTACCATATCATCGCCGGTGAGCGGCGCTGGCGAGCAACCGTGCGAGCCGGTTACAAGACCATACCGGCAATCGTTCACGAAATCGACTCCATCCAGGAACTTATAGAGATCTCGTTGATCGAGAACACCCAGCGCGAAGACCTCAATCCGATCGAAGAAGCGGAGGGTTATCGAGCCCTCATAACAGCCTGTCTATTGAAGCCTGAGGAAGTAGCCAAAAAAGTAGGCAAGGACCGGTCTACCGTCGCCAACCTAATCCGTTTGCTGAACCTCCCGGCCGAAATCCAGGAGTACCTGAAGGATGGCCAGTTGCAGATTGGCCACGCCCGCGCACTCTTAGGCCTAGACAGCGAATCGGAGCAGCTGGAGCTCGGCAATCGATGCGTACGTGAAGGCATGACCGTCAGGAAGATAGAGGAGGCAGTGAAAACATGCCCCAGCGGCCATGACAAGATCAAACGGTTGCCAGAGCCCGAAAAACCACGAGATCCCCATATCGCCGACTTCGAAGAGAAGCTACGACACCACTATGGCACCGGAATCAACATTCGCACCGGAGCCAAACAGGGCCGCATTGAGATCGAGTATTACGGTCGCGACGACTTGGAACGCCTGCTAGAAATACTTCTTGGCCTCGACCGCTGATGGGCGCAGTCGCCCTTTTCTTACTTGCCATCGGAGGGCTAAACGCCTGCAGCTTGATCCACCAGGAACAACCGAACCAAGGTCCAAAACTGCAGATCAGCGCGGTCGACACCACGCGGGTCGGTCGCAACGCTTGGGTCCAGCTAGAAGTGCGGGCATCGGACGAAGACGATGATCCGCTGTTTTACACCTGGAACGTTTTCGGCGAAGGCGTCGTCACTGATACCGTCTGCACCCTAGATCCGCTGGCTCAGATCACCTTGGGGCGTAGCGGCCCAGAGTGTGCTCAGATCCAGTGGTTGACACCTTCGCTGATCGGCGGCAGAAACGAGATCTATCCGATTACCGTCATGATTAGCGATCTCCATGAGGAATCTGATGATCTGGCGGAGAGCTTCCTCATCGAGGTGTTTCAGGGTATCCCACAGCTTACGATAGTCACCGACACCACCATCGCCTTTACCGAACCTTTTGTTGTTTTTGAAGCCAAAGGTGAGGACGTGGATGGCGACGCACTAGAGTACATTTGGGAACAGATTGGAGAGCCAGCCCTCCATCTACTAACAGAGAATATCGACAACAACCTTTCGCGGCTAACCGTCGTACCGTTGTTCGCCCAGAACTATCTACTGCAAGCCACCCTCACCGATGGCCTGGATTCGGTGAGCACGGAGATACGTTTGAATATCGAAGTGGTAACACCGCCAGATAGCGGAACCGTCACCCTTCAGATAGAAACGGGACACCGCTACGAGATCGATATCTTCGAATACCCCAATCGGCGCGGGGAGATCCCGTTGATTGCCGGCTCTTGGTTCGAAGCGGCACAGCTGTGTGCCGCACACGGCAAGCGCTTGTGCCGTCGCATTGAGTGGGAACATGCTTGTAAGGGGGAAGAACTGCGTGCCTTTTCCTCGGTTGACGATCTCAACCAGTTACCAGCAGAGTTCGGCCGCAGATTCTGCAATACGGAGGGATCTGTGGTGGCCGAAGGTGAACTATCTGACCTGGCCACATCAGGAAGCTTTCTCAACTGTTTCAGCTCCTCGGGTGTCTATGATTTAACTGGCAACGCGGTCGAGTGGCTGGAGGATGTGAGTCCGTTCAGCGAGCGGTTGGGTTACTTTACGTTCAGTAGCAGTGCAGTACTGGCAAATTGCGGTCGGTTCTCATCGGACCCAGCGCCACTGCCTGTCGATTTTGACATCAACTCGCAGGCGGCAATCGACAGCCTCGATCTAGTTCTCTATCAATCGTATCGAACCGACGAACATGGCTTCAGGTGCTGCCGCGACGCCAACTGACGATATATTGGATAGTTCTGTTTTAAAAAAAGCGCGAAATTACGCAGATACGAGCTTGCCGGCGGCGAGAAGCCCGTTCATCTGCTCGAGCTCTCGAGCCTTGGAGTCCCGCCGGATGTCCACCCACCGTCGTTGTTCGTGCACTTGGCTCATCGCCCGTTTCACCACCAATCGTTCCCGTTCGAGAGATTCTAGCTGTGTTTCCAGATACCGCACTTCTCCTTCCTGCTCGTAGAAAACCTTCATCAATCCTCTGGTCTCGAACGCAAGCAGGTATTTGATGCCGATGGGAATGGCCAGAAAAAAGGCGGCCAACAAAATAGCAGTCACTAAACCCATTTTGGATTCCTCCACGTACAACCCAACCAGCAACGCTCATGCCACCACCATCTTTATTTCTTAACATGTTGTTTTTATTTTTCTTAAGGAGGAGTAATAGCAGTGGATAGGAAGCCAAGATTTGACTTTTTTTCCACTATCGAGGAAAGATTGCCCGCCGTTGACAGTCTCCACTCCAGTTCCTTAGTTCCCCGACCATGGACCGATCCAAGCTGCTAAGTCTCCTGGAAAAGGTCGCTGCCGGCACCTTGGAACCGAACGCCGCCATCGGCAAACTCATCGACCTGCCGTTCGAGGATCTCGGCTTCGCACACGTAGATCACCACCGCGCCGTGCGCACGGGATTTCCAGAAGTCATTTTTTGCCAAGGTAAAACAGCCGATCAGGTGGTAGCTATCGCACGGGCGATCGTCGATCGCGAATCGATCGTGCTGGCCACCCGGGTTCCAGATGACACAGCAGATGCCATGGCGCAGGCGTTTGCCGGCGCCGAAGTCGACCCCGTGGCGCGCACCGTGGTTGTGTTTCCCGCAGATCCCCACCGAGACCACAAAGTGGGGGAGGTGCTGGTAGTTTCCGCCGGCACCTCCGATCTCCCTGTGGCGCGAGAAGCGTTGGTTACCTGTAGTACAATGGGAGCCAAGGCGGAAGGAATCTTCGACGTCGGCGTGGCCGGCCTACATCGCCTGCTCGCGTATCGTGAAAAGCTGCAAAGTGCCCGCGTGCTCGTAGTCGTAGCCGGGATGGAGGGTGCCTTGCCCAGCGTAGTCGGTGGTCTCGTTCAGGTTCCCGTCATCGCCGTCCCGACCAGCGTCGGCTACGGAGCCAGCCTAAATGGAGTCGCCGCGCTTCTTGCCATGCTCAACAGCTGCGCTTCTGGCATTACAGTAGTCAACATAGACAACGGCTTTGGGGCCGGTTATGCGGCTGCTTTGATAAACAGGTTAGGCACGGAACAAGATTGACCTGCCCAGAAGTTTCAGTTGCAATTCTCGCCGGTGGCACGAGCCGGCGGATGGGCCGCAACAAAGCGCTGCTCGAACTCGGCGAAGTGACGGTGATCGAACGGGTTGTAGCGGCCTCCAAGCCGTTGAGTAATGAGCTCTTCGTGGTCGCCGATGACCACGAACCTTATGCGTTCTTGGACCTCCCCGTTATCGGGGACATTCACAAAGGTCGAGGACCGCTAGCCGGATTGCATGCAGCTCTGAGCCATTCATCCCTACCTGTGATCGGCGTTTTGGCCTGCGATTTACCGTTTCTCACTACCGACTTCCTGTGCTACCTGAAATCTCAATTGGGCAGCTTTGAAGCCGTACTTCCACGCGTCGAAGACCATTTGCAACCGCTGTGTGCGTTCTACAATAGCTCCTGCATAAAAGCAGTGGAAGCGGCATTGCGTCGCGTTGATCTGAGCATGGATGCATTCCACCGTGATGTGAATCTGAAAATCCTCGAACAAACCGAATGGCAAGATTACGATCCGGATGGTACGCTGTTGGCCAATATCAACAGGACGAGCGATTACGCACGGGCGCGTACCATGTTTGCGGAACCATGATGAAGCTACTGGGCAAGAAACGGCTGTTGCTACGAGGTCAGAAGCTGAGGTCGACGATAGTGAGTACGAGCAACAGCGGGAGATAGATGATCGAAGCGCGAAGCAAACGCAGGGCGTCCGCCTCCGTCCGGTACCTCGCAAGGCCTACGCCAGCAACCAGCATTCCGCCCCCAAGTATCAACACTCCCCAAAGATACACCTGACCGGACATACCGATCGCCGCGGGCATAGCGGACGCCGCAACAAGCAACAGACAGAAGCCAATTACCTGCCGACATGTCCGTCGGCCATCGGGGTCTAACACAGGTAACATCTTGAATCCCGCCCGCCGGTAATCGTCACGAAAAATCCAGGCAATTGCGTAGAAGTGGGGATGCTGCCAGGCAAATAGAATCAGAAACAGGACCCCTGCTCCCCATCCCAACTCGCCGGTAGCAGCTGTCCAGCCACCGACTGGAGGCAGCGCACCGGGGATAGCGCCGAGAGAGGTATTGAGCCAAGTGAGACGCTTCATTGGCGTGTAGATCACGACGTACAAAAAGGTCGAGAGCAACGCGAGAAACGCGGTCAACAGGTTGGTCTTCAACAGCAATATGAAAACGCCAAGGAGGACCAAACACACACCGAAGGACAGAGCGTTAGCCGGTTTGATGACACCTGCCGGAAGCGGGCGGTTCTTCGTACGCTCCATGAGCCTGTCGATGTTGCGTTCGAGAAAATGATTCAACACCGACGACCCTCCAGCGGCGCAGGAGGTGCCCAAAATCGTGAACAGTAGCAGGGTCCAAGAGGAGATCCCCGGGTCGGCGGCGAGGAATCCAAGACTAGCCGTGGCCAGAACGAGTATAGTAATCCTGGGTTTGGTCAGTTCTAGATAGGCCGAAAGAATTTGTTTCGTGCTCATTTGTTGGATGGTTCCAAATTGCAAAAACCAACGAGCCGAAATATAACTATTTATGCTGGCGGCGCTAAAACATGAGCAACAACACCAAAAAAGCCCGCACTGCTCAACCCGCGTGGACTTGGGAAACCACATCTATGGTCTGTGATGCGAGACTCAAGAGCTCTTCGACAACGGTGCCAAGCTACACCCCAGAACTTACTCTGGAAGTGAGGGGAAACTGCCTTGAGAAACTTTGTCAGAGCGCGACTTTCGACCTCACTCCAATTTCCTTTAGGTTGTTCTTCGCTAACAGCATAAAAGATATTGTCGGCCAATCGCATCAGGCTGTCAGATTCCATGTGATGGCCGTTCGACGCCAGAGACCTAACCGGATCACGCTCCCAACGCATTTTCGCTGCGGCCCAATGCCCTCAATAGGCTGCGCGCTGAGGTAGCCAGATCGAAGAGGTGGGCCTCAATAATCTCGACATCCTTTCTTGGCCAAACGGACCTCCGCGGCTTTTTCACGAACGTTTCTGCTCATAACATAGAGGATCTCCGCAATTCGAAGAGCCGCCCATTGAATCACAAACTGATAGATGTTCAGCAGGACCAAGAGGACAATAACACCCGACAGAATCCAGTATTTCACATCAGCCAAGTGGAAACCATCCCTTTTGGTCACCAGGCCATGTAGGACTCCGGTAATACATGGCCTGCAAATTTTCGAGCTATAACATATAGTATTCTAAATCGTGATACACAAGAATAATAGCTATGTTTCTCACAGCATCTCATCGCCTGGAATGGGCACGCGGCGTTACGCGTAGAAGTAAGTTTTTTGTTTACAGGGTCTTGCACCTCTTCCTCGGATACCGAAAGCGACCCAGGCCGCGTTGACATGATTATGGCATTAATGTATTGTTATCAACAACTTACGGAGTTTACGGGACAACTGCATGGCATCCAATGAAGCAGAGCGAATAGCAGCTCTGGTTGTGGAACTGAACGAACACAATTACCGGTACTACGTTTTAGCCGAACCGAACATCGGTGATCAGGAGTACGATGAGCTCCTGAACAAGCTCGCTGTCCTGGAAGAAAACCACGCCGACTTGCGGCAAGCGGACTCCCCAACGCAACGGGTCGGCGGCGAGCCCACCAACGAATTTCCCACCGCCATTCACTCACCCCCCATGTTGAGCCTAGATAACAGCTACTCAAGGGATGATTTGGCTGCTTTTGACAAGCGTGTCAGGGAACAGCTGGAAGGCGAGAGTTTGACCTACGTCTGTGAGTTAAAGATCGACGGCGTGGCTCTCAGTCTCCGTTATGTAGACAGTGTATTGGTAGCGGCGGCTACTCGCGGCAACGGCATGGAAGGCGACGAGATCACCAGCAACGCTCGCACCATCAGATCAATTCCGCTTCGACTGCGGAAAGAAGGTTTGAACTGCGAGGTACGTGGTGAAGTTTACATGGAGCTTGGGGACTTCAACCAAACGAATGAGGGGCGGAAGCTTCAGGGAAAGACCGTGTTCGCAAATCCGCGGAACGCTACTGCGGGCGCGCTCAAGCTCCAGGATCCAAAGATGCTGGCCGACCGCAAGTTGCGATTTTTCGGATACTGGGTCCATGCCGATACCGCGCTACCACCAGCCCATTTCGATCGGTTGGCGCTGTTCCGACAATGGGGAGTACCGACCAACACCTACACCGAACGCTGTGCGAATCTCAACGACCTTTTCCGATTCTTCGAGCGATTCGAGGACGAACGTGACCGGCTACCGTACGAGATAGACGGCATTGTCGTCAAGGTCGATAGCACCGACCAGCAACAGCGGTTGGGTTCGACGGCCAAGAGCCCTCGAAGCGCCATCGCACTCAAGTTCAAAGCCAAGCGTGCTACTACGAAGATCGTCGACATCCAACTCCAGGTAGGCCGGACCGGTACAATCACGCCGGTGGCGATCTTGCAGCCGGTGCTTCTCGGCGGATCCACAATTCGCCGTGCGACTCTGCACAACGAAGATGAAATCAAACGAAAAGATATTCGTACCGATGATATGGTGGTTTTGGAAAAGGGTGGTGACGTTATACCCAAAGTGGTATCTGTCGAGCTTGACCAGCGTCCCGTAGAATCGGAACTGTTCGTCTTTCCTTCGACCTGTCCTGCGTGTGGTGCCGAGGTAGTGCGCGACCCAGACGAAGCAGCTATCCGCTGCGAGAATCCCGCCTGCACTGCCCAGCTAAAGCGACGTTTGCAACACTTCGCCGCCCGCAATGCGCTAGACATCGATGGTTTGGGCCCTGCGGTCATCGAGCAACTGGTGGAGCGGAAGCTGGTTCACGATGTCAGCGATCTGTATGAGTTGGATCTGGCAACACTAACCGACCTAGAGCACTTTGGCGAAAAATCTGCCCGCAATCTGTTGGCCGGTTTGGGAAGCAGTCGCGATAAACCCTTCGATCGGGTTCTTTTCGCGCTCGGCATTCGCCACGTTGGTTCCACGGTGGCTCGGACTCTGGCGAGCAAATTCCTGAATCTTGAAGCGTTGAAGGCCGCATCGGTCGAGGAACTGGAGGATATAGACCAGATCGGTCCAACCATTGCGCGCACCACGCACGGTTTTTTCACAACCACCGAAACCGTCGCTTTGCTGGAAAAGCTACGAGCAGCAGGCTTGAGGTTGGAACACGAACCAATCGAACCTGTCGATTCCTATTTCTCCGACAAGATGATCGTATTGACAGGCACTCTTGCGGCGTATAGCCGCAGCGACGCAGGAACGCTCATTCAGGAACTAGGAGGACGTATCGCATCCAGTGTTGGCTTCAAAACCGACCTCGTAGTTGCCGGAGATGGGGCGGGTTCGAAACTGGATAAGGCGAAGAAACTCGGAATCCCGGTAATAGTAGAGGACGAATTCGTTGAGTATCTGCGCCAGAGCGGCGCTATTTAGTCCTCTTCTTTTTGCATGCGCTTTTCGAGGATGGTCTTGCCTTTGCCCAGCGCCTCTTCCCCATACTCCACCGCTTTCTCTCCGGCCATTTTCAGCAATTCTTCACCCTGCTTTTTCAGCGCGTCCGCCCCTGTCTGCCACTCCTCTTTGGCATCACGGTGGGTGAGGTACAAACCCGCCAAGAACAGAAGCCCCAACCAGAATGCCAGTTTAAGCAGCTTTTTGAATACACTGCCGATGATCATGCCTACCAACAGCGCTAGGCCTACCCCGATCAACGGATTATCACGAAGATATGCGATTAGCATTTCCATATCACACCATTCCTCTGTTCAACCCAGTGACTCAAAACTCCACTCTTCAAGAGGCACCATCGATTTCAGGTCGACGCCATCCGCTACTCCGAGCCCCGATGTTTGCAACGAACGCAGGTTGACACGACCCGCCGTGACATTCAGTGCCAGTCCGCCATTGACTTTCCCATACATAGATCCGTGTCGCTGGTGGCAGAATTCCTTCTCCGCAAGAGACAGGTGGTCGAGGCCGTGCACGTAATGGTGCCCGTTCCGCTCGGCATGGCTAATCCCCAGAGCAGCCAGATGTACCATATCTTGATGCAACGGAACTACCGGCACATTCATCAAGTCCTCTGCCGTCAGGAAATATCCTGCACCCAAACGCTGCGCAAGTGCCTGGTTGGCGATCGCCTTGATCAACCCTTTACAGATCTTGGTTGAGACGCCTTTGTAGCCCACTTCTACAGCTTGGAGAAAGGTAAAAAGATCATCATCTGACTCGTCGATAATCAGCGGTTTGTTCGAGGGAATCTTTGCAAAAGA